>JAFWVZ010000132.1 GCA_017523605.1 Bacillota bacterium
AACCCCTCCAGCCTGTACACGCTCGGCCAGCGCGCAAAAGAAACACTGGAGCGCGCACGCACTCAGATAGCGGCCGTAATCGGGGCAGACCCCAAGGAGATCACCTTTACGTCCGGCGGCAGCGAGGCAGACAATCAGGCCATACGGTCCGCCGCTCTCGCAGGAAGAAAGGCTGGAAAGACCCATATAATATCTACCGCCTTCGAGCATCACGCAGTGCTCCATACGCTTAAAAAACTGGAGACCGAAGGCTTCGAGGTCACCCTTCTTCCCGTCCACGAAGACGGCCTGGTCCGTCCGGAGGAGCTGGAAGCGGCGATACGCAAGGACACTTGCCTTGTAACTGTAATGTACGCCAACAACGAGATAGGTACCGTGCAGCCAATAACGGAGCTCGGAGCCATCTGCAGGGCAAAAGGCGTGCCCTTCCACACGGACGCGGTACAGGCCGTAGGGCATCTGCCGATAGATGTTAAGGCTCAGAACATAGACATGCTCTCTGCCTCCGCTCACAAGTTCCACGGGCCCAAGGGCGCCGGCTTCCTCTACGTAAAGAAAGGCCTGCCGCTGCTCAACCTTATAGAAGGCGGCGCCCAGGAACGCGGCAAGAGAGCCGGCACGGAGAACGTCCCCGGAATCGTCGCCATGGCGGCGGCGCTTGCAGAAGCCGAGGAAAACATGGAGCGCAACACAGCGCACCTCATCCCATTAAGGGACAGGCTTATTGAGGGTCTTAAGCAGATCCCGCACTCCGCGCTCAACGGAGACGCAGTCAAAAGACTCCCCGGCAACGTAAACTTCTGCTTCGAGGGAATAGAAGGCGAATCCCTTCTCCTCCTGCTGGACGACCGCGGCATATCCGCCTCCTCCGGAAGCGCATGCACATCCGGATCCCTGGATCCAAGCCACGTGCTTCTGGCAATAGGCAGGGTCCACGACGTGGCGCATGGGTCGCTGAGGCTGACACTGGGCGAGGACGCCACGGAAGAAGAAGTAGACTACATGATAAAGAACATAAGCGAAGTCGTGGAATACCTGCGGAGCTTCTCTCCCGTATGGCGCGACCTTGTAAGCGGCAAGCATCCGTTCATCCTGTAGCCCCGCAGGCCGGGAATATCTGTCCGCAGGTACACAGGGCCACGGACGCACAATGGATAATAAATAAGGAGAATGACATGGCACTATACAGCGACAAAGTAATGGATCACTTCCGCAACCCGCGCAACGTAGGCGTAATAGAGGACGCGGACGCCGTCGGCGAAGTCGGAAACGCCAAGTGCGGCGACATAATGAAGATGTATCTTAAGATAGAAAACGACACCGTAGCCGACGTAAAGTTCGAGACCTTCGGCTGCGGAAGCGCCATAGCTTCCAGCTCCATGGCCACTGAGCTTATTAAAGGCAAAAAGCTTGACGAGGTAAGGGAGCTTACCAACAAGGCAGTAGCGGAGGCGCTGGATGGCCTTCCGGCATACAAGATGCACTGCTCCGTTCTGGCGGAAGAAGCCATAAAAGCAGCCCTGGACGACTACTACAGCAAACATCCGGAAAAAATGTAAATAACCTATTGACATAGTAGGTCAATAGGAGTATCATAACAGCAACATTCAGAGAAAGGAGGCGCAGACGTGATGAGCAAAGCATTCGGAAAAGCAAACGTTATGTGTTGTCGAATGCATGGCTCCCGGGCATGTAACATGGCGGGGACGTTTTGCATTACACGTTTACGTCCCGAAACTATACTGTAGCAGCAGTTCCTTTCAGTTTCAGCCTATTGCCCGGGAGATCCATTCTTCCGGGTATTTGTTTACACGGAAGACGCACCGTGCAGCAACTGACTAAACAAATAAAAGGAGAAAGACAATGAGCAACTATAGATTCGAAACACTTCAGCTTCACGTAGGACAGGAACAGCCGGATCCGGCAAGCGACGCACGCGCCGTCCCCATCTACGCAACCACAAGCTACGTATTCCATAACGCGCAGCACGCGGCCGACAGATTCGGCCTTGCCGATGCAGGCAACATCTATGGACGCCTCACCAATTCCACCCAGGGCGTGTTCGAGGACCGCATAGCAGCTCTGGAAGGCGGAGTTGCAGGACTTGCAGTATCCTCCGGAGCCGCGGCCATAACCTATACCATCCAGGCCCTTGCGAAAGGCGGCGAGCACATCGTGGCCCAGAAGACCATCTACGGCGGATCCGCCAACCTGCTGGTCCACACCCTTCCGCTCTACGGAATAGAGTCCACGCTTGTAAACGTACACGACCTTAAGGAAGTGGAAGCTGCCATTCAGCCCAACACCAAGGCCATCTACATCGAGACCCTGGGCAACCCCAACAGCGACATTCCGGACATAGACGCCATAGCGGAGATAGCCCATAAGCACGGCCTTCCGCTGGTGATAGACAACACCTTCGGCACACCCTTCCTGATCCGCCCCATAGAACACGGCGCGGACATAGTGGTGCACTCCGCTACTAAATTCATAGGCGGTCACGGCACCACGCTGGGCGGTGTTATAGTAGACGGCGGAACCTTCGACTGGGACGCAAGCGGCAGATACCCCTGGCTCTCCGAGCCCAACCCCAGCTACCACGGCGTACGCTTTACCCAGGCGGCCGGAAAGGCGGCGTTCGCTACCTACATCCGCGCCATCCTGCTTCGCGACACCGGCGCCTGCATATCGCCCTTCGCTGCGTTCCTGCTTCTGCAGGGCACGGAGACCCTCTCGCTTCGCCTCGAGCGCCACGCGGAGAATACCAAGAAGGTGGTCGAATACCTTGTAAAGCACCCGCTGGTGGAGAAGGTCTACCACCCCTCCCTGCCGGATCATCCGGACCACGCGCTTTACGAGAAGTACTTCCCGAATGGCGGAGCGTCCATCTTTACCTTCGACATCAAGGGCGGCAAGGACGAAGCGTTCCGTTTCATAGATGCGCTTAAGCTCTTCTCCCTGCTGGCAAACGTCGCGGACGTAAAGAGCCTGGTCATACACCCGGCCACCACCACTCACTCGCAGCTTACGGACGAAGAACTGGAAGCCGCGGGCATACATCAGAACACCATTCGCCTGTCCATAGGAACGGAGCACATAGACGACATACTGGCAGACCTGGAAGCAGGTTTTGCGGCAGTATAGAGCATATGCAACTCAGTGCGCAGCGGTACCGTCGGAACGCACGGCGCGCAGCAACTTAATGCCGCAGCGATTTCTGCCTACACAGATCGGCCGCGTTGCGGTATACTAGAACATATCAAAGAAAGGAACAAAACCATGTCTAAAATTTATAAAGGAACTCTCGGCCTTATAGGAAATACCCCGCTGGTAGAGGTCGTAAATCTGGAAAAAGAACTTAAGCTTGACGCCAGAGTGCTGGTAAAGCTGGAATATTTCAACCCGGCCGGAAGCGTTAAGGACCGCATCGCCAAGGCGATGATCGAGGACGCAGAAGAAAAGGGACAGCTTAAAGAAGGCAGCGTAATCATAGAGCCCACCTCCGGAAACACAGGTATAGGCCTGGCTGCCATAGCGGCCGCAAAGGGCTACCGCACCATACTTACCATGCCGGAGACCATGAGCGTGGAACGCCGCAACATACTTAAGGCTTACGGCGCGGAGATAGTCCTTACCGAAGGTGCCAAGGGCATGAAGGGTGCCATAGAAAAGGCAGAAGAGCTGGCCAAGGAGATCCCCGGCGGATTCATTCCGGGACAGTTCGTTAACCCGGCAAACCCGGCCATCCACAAGGCCACCACGGGCCCGGAAATATGGAAGGACACGGACGGCGAAGTGGACATCTTCATCGCAGGCGTAGGCACCGGCGGAACCGTTACCGGAACCGGCGAATATCTTAAGGAGCAGAAGCCCTCGGTAAAGATCGTTGCCGTAGAGCCTGCTACCTCTCCAGTGCTTTCCGAAGGCCACGCAGGAGCTCACAAGATCCAGGGCATAGGCGCCGGATTCGTTCCGGACGTGCTCAACACAGCGGTCTACGATATAGTGTTCCCGGTAAAGAACGAAGACGCTTTCCAGGTAGCTAAGCTTCTGGCAAAGAAGGAAGGCATCTCCGTTGGTATCTCCTCCGGAGCGGCGCTGTATGCAGCCATAGAGCTGGCTAAGGACCCTGCTAACAAAGGCAAGACCATAGTGGCCCTGCTGCCCGACAGCGGCGACCGCTACTACTCCACCCCCCTCTTCACCGAATGATACAAAGGGACGGTTCTTGCGTATCATGACATAGGGGACGGTCCTTCGTATCATGATATAGGAGATGGATCGCAAATAGAGCACAAATAAACCGACCCCGCATTACGCGGGGTCTTCTTATGCGATCATTAGGGCATATATATGGACAACCCTGCTATAGGCGCCATCCAAAGCGTGATCGCAGGAACGACTATAGTCAGAAAGAGCAGCGTCAGTCCTCCCGGGAGGAGCGAGTCTTTTACTGTCCACCAGCCATACCCTTTGTTCAGCAGCATGTTGGCGCCCAGCGGTATCCAGAAGAAATAGCTGGCTGCGCAGATGGCCGGAAACAGTATTACAAATGGGTTATATCCAAGTCGCAGACAAATCGGGGTCGACATCGTCAGAACCAGAGACATCCCTGCCACCGAGCCATTGATCAGTACGTTCTGTATCACCACCATGATCAGGAAGACAACGGCGGAAAATACATAGGGCTGAAGATCCGACATATATGGATATACCAGATCCGCCAGCATATTGCTCAGTCCTGTCGTTGTGAACAGCTCGCCCAATATGGACGTGAAGTACAGAACAAAGAATATATGCATGGGAAGCTTAGAGAACAGACCCTTTATGGGGACGGTCCCTATGAGCGGCATCAGGGATATTATCGCAAATATCAAAGACGTTGTGTTTGTGTTTGCCCCCCTGACCAGCAGTACGATCATGCATACGACTGTGATTATCCAGCGTACCTCCGCGTACTGCATGCGGCCCAGCTCGCGGAGCTTTTCCTCGTAGTGTTCTTTCGGCAGAAGCTTTACGCCTTTAGTTGAAACACGCTTCGTGAAAGCATATATCAGACAGATCGGTACGATCGTAACGGCAAATGCAGGAAACCCCAGGATGGCCCATTCACGGTAAGAAAGTGTCATTCCTTCCAGGACGCCGCCGGACGCAGATCTTAGCAAGTCCAATCCAAGTGCTGCTACAAACACACATCCGTTGTACAAAGCAGCGCCACCAATAAAGCACACGGCGGAGATCAGAAGCATCAGACACCGTCCGATACGACTTGTTCCCGGGGTCTCCCCCATGGCCACCAGCATTTCATGAACGATAGCGCTCATCATGATCAGGGTGGCGGTATTAGAGATCATGGAAGAGATCAGCCCGGAAACAACTCCTACGGTGATCACCATAAGAATCGGTTTCTGCCCGAATCGCTTTAAAAACCAGTAAGCAAGACGCTTGCCTAAAGGAGTCGTTTCCGCGCCGAGTCCGACGATGGAGAACGCCATGACCTGCAGGAACGAAGATGTCCCTGCTGAGATCTGAAATGTCCTCCAGTCCCAGAACCCCAGGAGAAAACCTCCGATCGGAACAAGCATTGCCGTAAGGAACATGTCCCAGGGCTGGGCGAACATCAGAATAAGGAACGCGGCGAAGAACCCAAGAGCGGAAGCGGTCTTGTCACCGTACGCCTGCAGAGGTAGACGGCTCAGTATCAGATACGCTGCAACGGCGGCGACTACGGAAAGCACGGCTTTCCAGTTGACCCGCTTTAATTTGAACCGATCTTTCAAAGTTTGATCCATTTTCAGGAACTCCTTTCCGGCAGAGTTTATGCTCTGCGATGCCGGTTTAGTTCGTCCTTTATGATGTTGACACGGCGGTCACGGCCTTCCTTAGCCGCAACCTTATCGATGTCAACGGCTGCAGGTGCGATGGTCAGACCATGATCGAACCCATAGTATTTGATCGCATCTGCGACGTTTGCTCTAAGATCTTCTTCAGGGCAGTTCGGGTTACTGAGAACACCCTGAGAATCCAGGCCATATTCAAAGGACAAACGGCCGGCATATTTCTGTTTTATAGCGCGAAGGTCATTGACTTCCTGCGCCGGGAACCAACTGTCAATACCTATCTCCACATAGTCCGGTATTATGTCCTCGCATTTTCCGCAGGTGTGCTGCAGCGCGATGACTCCGGGAACGCTGTGGATCGCATCTATGATCCTCTTGTGATGAGGCTTGATCATTTTGCGGTACGCTGCCGGCGATATGAAAAGTCCTCTGGCGTGGGCGACGTCATCCTGATAATGGATGACATCAGGATGGCTGTATTTATGAAGATGCATCATGTAGTCGACCTTAAAGTCGGCAATGGCAGAGAAGAATTCCTCGCAGCTCTCCGGATCCTCAACAAGCGCGCAGCAGGCACCTTCATATCCCATCAGGCAGACCAGCCTGTCGAAAAGGCCGTTCAGATTTACCGCGAACCTGGCCATCTCGCTTGCATTTTCCGGTTCCATCTGCCGCTCCTGTTCTGCCCATTCCTCCCAAGGGAAACTGTCCAGATCCGGGATGTGAACAACGTTTTTCCACTCGGATATGTCATCAAGAAGGGGCGGAACACGGTTATCTACAGTTGAACCATCCCGAGTAGCAATATATGACACACCGAAGGCATCCTTACCGGAAACGCTGGGGATCTCGATAACTGTGTTGGCTATCATTCCGACAGGAAGCACCTCGTGCCACCTGAAGGGGACCCATTCGTGCTCCTGGCAGCGCAGTGCCGCCAGATAGTTTTCTTTCATGTTCATTATATTAAACCTCACACCTTACAGTAATAGTTTTTAGTTCTTCGCTCTATCCCAGAACTTTTGCGGAGTGATCTTGTATGCGATCAGGAAACCGATGCACGGAATAATGATCAGGACCGCGTAAACAAAGTAGCAGCTGTTAAGCTCGATGCCTACGCCCTGGGTCAGGAGCTTAAGCAGAGGCGCAGCCAGGATCTGACCAAATGTCTGGGCAGATACCAGCATGGCCTGGATGGAAGAGTAATCCTTCTTTCCAAACAGATCCACTGTTGCGGACTGGCTGTCGAGCGTAGCACGTACCGCAGCGAAAGCGATAAAGAAAGTCGCAACATAGTATATCCAGGTAAACTTAAATGCGTTTGGCGCAAGTACGGCTACGACAAGGGTGCCGCAGAGGACGAAGATACCTGTAACGACATAGTATCCGATAGGTCCGAACCATTTACGCACACGTGCGTTCTGGGTCATCAGGAATGCAGCGTAAAGCGCATATACGGTGTTGATCATGGCTGCCTGAAGTGTAGTCATTCCGCCGACTGTAGTAAGAAGCGTCTGCATGTACATGATCACACTGTAGTAGCCCATCATTCCGATGATGTTGAAAAGATAGATTATCCAAAGAGCCGGTTTACGCCTGGCCTCCGAAAGAGTAAGTCCGCTAACCTCTCCTGTTTCTACTTTTGCTTCAGGAACTGCTTCTTCACCGAAACCAAGAGGCTTCTGTCCCATGCTCGAGGGGGTGCTCCTGATAAGCAGGACGCAAAGGATTACCAGAACTCCAACGAGAACAGTAAAGATCGTATAGATCTGACGATAAGTATGGGTCTCGCTTAAAACGCCTATTAAGGCCGTAAATCCTGCAGCACCGAGTCCGGAAGCCGCGGCAACATATCCTGTCATCTGGGCACGCTTTTTTATGAACCAGCTGGCAACCAGCGCGGAACATGTTGCGATAGCGCCTACACCCTGGGCAAGACCTGCAAGTGAACCTGCAAGATAGATCTGCCAATACTGCGTTGCTTTACTGAGAATGAATGAGTTCAGGATCATGCATACGGCTGCGACGCACATCAACGCGCGGGCCGGAACCTTCTTAAGCAGTATCGGCGTAACGAAAAAGCCAAGTACGGCGGAAACACCGGCGCAGAACGTAGTGTATAACGCTGCGTCTGCAAGCTGCATGTTGTTCTCCGCGACGATCGATTTTAACATCGTCGGGAAACTGGCATTTGCGCCGAAGATCAAAAACAGAAAAACACAACAAACTACGACCATCCGATAGCCGCTGAATCGCTCTTCTTTCATTTGCTTTACCTCCATTATTCTTGTTATGTTGAGCTAATGCTTTTCCAAGCGACATAATCTTATCGTGTATTTGGAAGATGTAAGAAACTGCATTTTTTTGTTGCATGTTTCACAACAGGTGTGGATAAACAAAATACAAAAGGCCACAACCATTGGTTGTGGCCTTCGTCCGGTCTTGTTTGTTATGATACGATCCGTTTTACTGCGTGGCGAGAACAGCGTTCAGATATGACTGGATAACCTTCTCATTTGACCTGCTGCGCTTTACGAGGAAACCGATCTCAAACTGTGGAGAATCTTCCAGTGAACGCCAACATAGCAGATCATCGAACTTTGTTGGTGTCTGCCGCTTAACGGCACCTACAACTGCGAGATTCTTTGACTCATATACGGCCTTCATGACCATTTCGGGCGTTGGATATGTAGCTGTAAAGCGTGGATAATACCCGTGTTCTATGCTGATCTTCTTATAATGTCTCACAAAATTCGTAGTGTGTGAAATGCCTATCTGTCCCTCATTTGCGAGGTCATCTATCGTTATGTGCGCTTTTTTTTCGAGGTGATGTCCCTTAGCAAAAACAACCATCAGGCCGCACGAGTAGATCGGATGAAAGACGAACTCCCGGCCAACTTCCTCTCCGACCGGAACACAAACGATCGCAAGATCCGCGTTATCCCTTTTTACTTCATCCACACAGCGGTCAACATCTGTGATGATATTGGCAAAAACACGAATGTTCCCGATCGTAGATAATAGTTCAGACTGAACGTTGCTTAGATACAATTCGTTCTCAACTGCGATTTGAATAGAAAACGCATTTTGGCCGAGGATCGTCTTTAGTAATTCGATATTCGAATCATAATTCTTTACCATAGCTTCGATGACCGGAATCACCTGTTTCCCTATGTAGGTAAGCTCTGTTCCACTGGCACTGCGCTTAAAAAAACTTGTATTACACTCCTCTTCCAAAAGAGCAATCGATTTGCTTAATGCCTGTTGTGAGATGTGCAATTGTCTCGCAGCTGCGGTAATACTTTTTTCATGGACTACCGCAAGAATAATACGAAATTGCTCAATGTTCATTGCTTCACCGCCTGAAATAACTATCTTTGCTGACCTTGCTTGTGCAGCGATTCGAAAAAGACCGGCTCGTACTCGTTCCCTGAAGCATCCGCCGCTGGTCTACTCGGCTATTCCGTTCTTTGCTTTCTCCGCCCACTCCTTGTAGATGCGGTCCAGTTCCTTCTTGTACTCCAGCTTAGCCTGCTCGGGCGTTAGAGCGCGCCAGCGCATGGGCCTGTCGTACTCCTCCGTCACCCAGGTGGGCGCCAGCTGCTTTATCTGGCCGCCGGTAGCAGACACGGCAGTGCCGGACACTTCGTAGAAGCGGCTCCCCAGCATCTTTGCCAGCTCCAGCGGAAACACCGCCGCCGTAAACTCGTACTTGTAGCCCATGCCAACGGAAAACATTGCCCATGTGCCGTTTACCGTGGCTTCGTGTATCTTTATCTCTTCCGGCTCCGGGCCGAATCCGTAATAGCCTTTAAGGTTGTCGGCTATTATTCGCTGCATCGTTTCTTCTGTAAGCATCATCTTCTCCAAAAGCTACGCCGTAAAACCGCAGCTCGGGCACTTGCCGCCTTCCATTGCAGAGCCGCACTCCGGGCAGAACTTCTGCGAAGACACTCTTCTGCGCTCCTCGCTTATCTGCTTGTCCTTGGGACCGGCCACCTTGTAGCCTATGCGGAACACTTCCGTGCCGCCGGCAGGTACCTTTACGGTCTTGGTAAGCAGGCCGCTCTCCTTTGCAAGCTCCGCACCGGAGATCTCCAGTATGTCCACGGTGATGTCCTTGTTCTGCGACACCGGGATCTGATCCTTTATTACCACTTCCGCGTCCGCGGACGAATTGTTGCTTACGCGGGTCTCGTAGCCGTATTCCACTATGCGCTGAGCCTTAAGAAGTGCTGTGGAAGTCTTGCGGGCTGTCTGCTCGCGCTTTACGCTTATGCGCTCTTCCTTGCCAAGGGTTATCTCTATCTCTTCTCTGGTAAGATCCGGGTCCAGCCAGATCTTTCCGGTGTAGATGTCCTTGTAGTAGACGAACGGGTCGATCTCCGTGGTGACCGGAAG
>JAFWVZ010000133.1 GCA_017523605.1 Bacillota bacterium
TACCTGTATGAAGAGGAGCTGTTTCTGATAGTTCCACTCGTAGATGGACTTGCTCTCGTCCAGGCCTTCGTAGCACTGCAGCCTTACCAGCTCTCTTCCAAGAGCGTAGGCCATTACCTTGGCTACCTCGGTCTTTCCTACGCCGGCGGCGCCCTCTATCAGAAGGGGCCTTCCAAGCGCCAGGGACACTACCAGAGTGGTTATGAGAGTCTCGTCGTATATGTAGCCGGCTTCGTCCAGCTTTTTCTTAAGTTCTTCGGGGGATATTATCATTTACAGTATTTCGTACTTTCCGCCCAGGGCCGCGAAGTCCTTAAGGAAATTGCGGTATATCTTTTCCGGGCAGTATTCGTTGTCCAGTATTATCGGCTTTGTGAGCTTTGCGGACGCCAGAGCCATGGACATGAATATCCACGGGTCCCTGTGGCAGTTTATCTTAAGGTCTTCCGGATACTCCGGCTTTCCTGTTCCGTCTATGTGAAGGCCGTCCTTCTTAAGGGTCGTCTTCTGGCCCAGAGCGTTACAGATCTCCGCCATTACGGCAAGTCTGTCGGACTCCTTGCTGCGCAGCTGGGGCACTCCGCTTATCGTAACGGTTGCGCCTTTTACAGCGGACATTGCCGCGTAGAAGCTTGCAAGGCTGGGACAGGTGGACGCGTCGAAGTCCAGCTCCGCGTAGTCCTGCGCAATGAACGGGAACTCCTTTGCAACGTCCCTGTAGAGCTGCGGAGAATCTGCCGGCAGATCCGTAATTACAACGTCGCCGCTGCGTTCGCCGCTGGCCGCGCCCGCCGCTACCCAAAGCGCCGCAAGGCCCCAGTCGTTCTCCGTGGTTATCTCTCCGGGGGAGTGGTAGTACTGCCTGCCGGGTATGAAATATCCGTAGTCCGCGGTCTCTATTTTTACGCCGAAGTCCGCCAGAGATCTTATCGTTAGATCTACGAACGAACTGTCGATCAGGGGGGATGCAAGTTTAAGCGTGCTGTCGCTTGCAAGCAGCGGAAGCGCCATAAGCAGGGCGCTTATGAACTGCGAGCCTTCGTCGCCCTCGAACACGTATTCGCCGGGCTCCGGCTTTCCCTGCATGGTAAACGGCATGGAGAACTTGGAGAAGCGCACTCCGCGTATGGCCATCCTGCCTGTAAGCGGGAACAGCGCTCTTCTGGGAAGATTTCCGCCGGCCTTGCACTCCGCGCGTATTCCGAAAGCCGCCGACAGGGCTATCGCTATCCTGGAAGTGGTGGCGCTCTGTCCGAAGTTGAACTCCGCTATCTGCCCCATCACTCCCTTGGGGAAGGGTGTTACGGTTACGTCGCTGCCGTTTCTGTCCACTACGCAGCCCAGAGCTTCCAGACAGTTTACTGTAGCGTCCACGTCCTCGCAGTCCGGAACGTTATGTACGGTGGTGGGCTTGGCCGGTATGCAGGACATGAAAAGAAGCCTCTGCGCGTGCGCGTGCGACGCGGGGGCTTTAAGCTGTCCGCTGAATACCGAAGGATAAATTCTGATCATGGTCTTCCTCCCAAGCGATTATACTATTTTTTCAACGCAAAGACAATCAGCATTAAAATGTGCTATAATTAATTAACTATGCGGAAAAGGAGGCGGACATGCAGATAAGCGAAAGCAAACTGGAGTATCTTAAGCTTCTGGCAAGGACCTACAGGTCGGAGAACGAGACCGAAGCCGAGATAGTAAACCTCATGACCATACAGAACCTGCCCAAGGGCACGGACTACTTCATGAGCGACATCCACGGAGAGTACGAAGCCTTCGTGCACATTCTCCGGAACGCCTCCGGAACCATAAAACGCAGGATAGACGAGATCTTCCCGGAGATGGACGATGCGGAGCGCAGATCCTTCGCCACCCTGGTCTATTACCCCAGCGAAAAGCTGGAGATGATACTGCCGGAGATAAAGGACAAGAACGAGTTCTACAGGACGACGCTCAGGAGGCTTGTAAAGCTCCTGGAGATATCCACGTTCAAATTCACAAGATCCTACGTCAGAAAACGCATTCCCGAAAAGTACGCCTACACCGTGGAGGAGCTACTCTACGGAACCAGCGGGGAAAGCTCCTACGGAGGCATAAACCACAGGGATTACATCATAGATTCCATCATAGAGGTGGGCTGCGCGGACGATTTCATAAGAGTCCTCAGCGGCACCATTGCCAGAGTATCGATATTCCGCATGCACATACTCGGAGATCTCTACGACA
>JAFWVZ010000134.1 GCA_017523605.1 Bacillota bacterium
GATCCGGAAGGATACTTCCTGCTGGCGGCGGACATAGACATGTCGGAGCTGGCCGCGGAGCCGGGCGGCGCCAACTGGACGCCCGTAGCATTTTCCGGCACTCTGGAGGGAGCAAGCTACACCATATACAACCTTAAAATCGACCGTTTCGGCGCAGAGACCGCGGAGACCGTAGATGGGAACGCCAAGGTGTATAAAACCCTGTCTGCAGGGCTGTTTTCGGCCTTAGACGGCGCAAAGATAACAGACCTTACCATACGCGGAGCGGACATAAACGTGCGCGGAGAGGCCAACTGCTTTGCGGGCGTTCTGGCGGGCTGGATGCAGAACACAACGTTGGACAACTGCACCATCCAGGACTCCAGAGTAACGCTTACGGCGGCCTGTCTGCCGGAACCCGGAGCAACGGATAACGGCAAGCCCCGCACAAGCTGCAACGCAGGAGTAGGCGGCCTTGCAGGCTTTGGGGCAGGCAACGGAAAAGGGGCGCAACCCTCGCAGAGCGGCCCAACCAACCAGGCCGATCCCACCGTAACCTACAACCAGATAACCAACTGCCGTGTGGACACCACGCTTGTATTTGCCGACGAGTGCGACTCCTCCCTTAAGGTGGAGCAGTTCCTGGGCGGCGTGCTGGGCGCGGGCTACGCGGACATCACCGGCTGCTACGTAAACGTGGACGGCTGGGCGGCCATACGCGGCTATGCTCACAACGGCGGCATGGTAGGCATGTTCTACGTCTACGACGGCACGGACACCATAGGCCTCATATCCGGCTGCGATGTCTCCGGCGCCATCAACTTCTACGAAAACAACAAGGACCGCCGCGCATACTGCGACCCCTACGTAGGCGAAAAGATGACCTCGCCCAAGTTCGCGTCGCTTACAAACAGCTTCAGAAACGGCGAGACTCGCAGCTACAGCGCAAGAATGACGCCGGAGCAATGCGATCAGCCTCAGATAACGGACACCGTGGTCCCCGGCAGCTGCCACAGCCTTGGGTGGACCACTCATACCTGCAGCGTTTGCGGCCACACATGGAACGACACGTTTACTCCTAAGGTCCATCAGCCCGGCGACTGGTTCATAGTCCGCTATCCGGGCAACGGCGAGGACGGCCTTAGAATAAGGGAATGCACGCTCTGCGGCGACGTTGCGGAGCAGGAAGTGCTCAAGGCCGTTAAGGGCCTTATCGTGGACCGCTCGGAGCTGTCGCTCAACTATAAGGACAGCTATCGCCTTACGGTGGAGCCGGATCCCTCGGACGCCTACTGGCCCGGCCTTAAGTGGACCAGCACGGACGAGAAGGTGGCGACGGTCTACCAGGACGGCACGGTAACAGCCACCGGCCGCGGCGAGTGCGTAATAACCTGCGCCACCCCCGACGGCACCGTGTACGCAAGCACCAAAGTAACAGTCGGCTACACACCCCTGCAGTGGATAATCAAGATAGTACTGTTCGGGTGGATCTGGTACTAGCGTAGAGTTTGAGAGGTTTTCATTGAGATGACAGAAGCAGATTTTCGATTTAAACACAGCCAATTGATCGGGTACTACCAGTTCATCGAGTGGCGTCTTAAAGCCATTTGTGCTGCGATGCTTGCAGACGAGGAAAAAGGCTGGTTCGAATGACTGGATGACTTTGAATCGGATCCATTCGGAATGCTGATCCAAAAAGTACAGTCGCTGCAGACACAAAAGCGTATTATGCTGCTTTCTCAAGAGGATGTAACCGCGCTTACTGCTTTGAGGCAGGACCGAAACTATTGGGTGCATACGTGTTTCAACGGTAACGCCCAAGTACTTCCTATTGTATTCAACAAAGGCGAACTGAGACGCTCAAACTTTGCGCAGGATCTTACAAAATCTTTAAATGAAGCAATAGAGTGGGACGAAAAGCTTGTTAAAATCAGCAAGCAGTTGAAGGATATATTGAAAGATCATTAGGCTGCAACCATGCGTTCCATTTCAGCGGGATCGGCGGACCGGGACGCAAAAAAATCTGTTTCGGCAGTTTTTCCGGTCTGAATGTGTCCCATTTCATCTAAAAAAATGATCAATTGGGACACAATAATACGTATCAAATCGCAAAAATAGATTTTATGCAGCATGTTTGAGTCTCTTTTTATTACAGAATTCGCGGAATGGGATGAAAAACAGCCGGATCGGTCGGAAAGCAGTAAAAACGAACACAAATGTGTCCCAAAACATCAAAAAAATTAAGAAATTGGGACCATGTTGGCGGGCATTTATGCTAAAACGAGCACAAACGCCCAGATTTTATACAGGCTATGCAGCATTTGCGGTATTATTATGCAAACGCACCGAGATCATTAGCAAATCGAGGGGCATGCGCAGCTCCTGAGACTATACACAAACTTGGCGATCATGCGCAGCCCCTGAGACTATACACAAACTTGGCGGTCATGCGCAGGCTCTGATATAAAGCACAGACCGGGTGGTCCCCGGCGAGGAGAATACTATGGGATTGTTCAGCAAGAAGTCGGACGAGGCAATGCAGCGCTGCCTGGACTGCGCCGCGTATTACAACTATGCCCTGGAGGCCACCACGATCAGCGACTACCTGGAGCGCTGGGATCGTTTCGCCGCGGATGCCAAAGCCCTTACAGAGGAGCCGGCCACCAGGGATTTCTCCGGCTACGCGGACATTGCTTATAAAAAGATAATGGAGCTGTACGATTCCGCTTACAGGCAGCAGGCCGGCATGCGCGACATCATCGAAAGGCAGGGTGTAATATCCACAAGGGCCATGCTCGGCAGGCTTAAGGAAAACACGAGCGGCAAGGTAAACCTGTACCTGGATGTTGCAAAGGAGTTCAGCGACAACAAGGAGCGCTTTTCGGAGGAGACCCTGGACTTTGCCCAGAGGGTGCTGGACAAGCTTTACCTTGTTGCCGGAAAGGAAAACATCTCCAGACAGATAATAATTCAGGAATGGAAGGACGTTCCGCCTCTGAGCGAAGCGCAAAAGAACATGGATGCCGTAGACGCCATGAACGGCTCCGCCTTCGAGGCTTTCTGCGCCGAACTTCTGGAACGCAACGGATTTACCAACGTGGACGTTTTACCCAAGACCGAAGGCCCCGGCGTGGACATAGTTGCGGAAAAGGACTCCGTGCGCTACGCTTTCCTGTGCAAGCGCTACGACGGCGACCTTGGCTACGCTCCCGTTCAGGAAGTCTACGCCGGCAAGGAGATGTACGACTGCACCGTAGGCGTGGTTCTTACCAACCAGCACTTTGCTTACTTTGCCAAAGCCCTTGCCGAAAAGACACACGTGCTGCTCTGGGACAGAGAAACGCTCGAAAAGATGATGGAGAAGATGTAGCAATAAACGATAAGGACAGAAACGACAAAGGTCCGGAACCGAAAGACCGCCTGTAAATCAGGCGGTCTTTATGTGATCTTTGCTATTTTGAATTAGCCAACAATATATCCAAACAACGCGTCTGGTACTGGTTCATCAAGATAGTATTCTATCTCTACTGCGTTGCTGGTGGTTCCTGGCATGATGAATTCTTCGGTCTTTCCTGTGGCATGTATACGGCCGAGATAATAGAACTCCTTAGATATTTTATCGTCCTTGTTTTTTCTAACAAACAGGTGCATTGCAACACCACGCTCATTGGCGTGCAGGGCTGTTTGAACGTCATCAGATTCAACACTTCGGTTAGACTTTGAAATTGCAATCAGCCTGCTGGATGACTCGAAATGGTCGTTGTATTTTATAGTGTCAGCGATGTCATCAGCCTTGTCGTAGTTGATAAAAACGGGATAGGTTTTGGTCTTTTTATCGTATTTATAACCACCGATATTAAGAGGTACTTCGCTTTTTTCCCAGTCCAGAAGACGGCATACATCTTCGTATGTATACTTGGCGTAAAGTACAAGCGGGGTGGTACCATAATGGTCCGAATAATCCTTGCTGTTCCTGTAAATTCCAAAATCTACAAGTTCCGAAACGGTGTCGTAAAATGCCTTATCAGAAAGCATTTCAGCGAACTTGTCGGAGATTATATAATCATCTCCGGCTGGCTGAATAAATACGCAGTTGCTGAAGGAATCTTTTGCAGAACCTGCAGTAAAATTGTTGGTCAGTACATTGACTACGTTCTGCCTTGTATTGCTTGAAAAATCAAGGCCGACGCTCTTTAAGTAGCGGCTAAGCTCAGCAAGAACATTACCCTTACCATCCAGCAAATTCCTTAGTACAAACAGTTCATGAATTCTCTTACCAGCGGCGAGTTTTTTGGATATAAACTTCAGGACTTCCTGCTTTTTATCGTCAAATCTTATCGTATATTCCTTCTCGTATTTTGAGAGGAAAGCATAATACGACCCTAGTGAATGGCTATCGAAAATACGTAACGGATCTATTGAACCATACTTATCGAAATCCATCAGAGTGGGTATATGACCAATGCGGAACTTAAGAAGCTTATAGCTATCCTTGATAAGCTGAATGTCGCTGAAGTTCGCAAGATCCAGAGAATGGAAAATGCGCTCCTTTGCGATCTCGTCAAACTCTATTGTAGAGCATCCGGGGATAATCCTGGAGCCTTCGCTTATGCAGCGCCTTACGGTGTCCTTGTTATAGGTCTTATCACCCGACAGAGCTATCGGAATCAGGAAGCTCTTCTTGTAATTTCCGATAAAGTCCAGAACCACAACATAGTCTTTGTTTTCAAGCTTTCTTAGGCCTCGGCCAAGCTGCTGAACAAAGATAATTGCAGACTGCGTAGGACGCAGCATTACCACCTGATTTACAGATGGAATATCTACACCCTCGTTAAAGATATCTACTGTGATAAGGTATTCCAGATAGTTGTTTGGATCGTCGGATTCCAGAAGTTCGATATACGCTTCTCTTCTATCCTCATTATCTGCACCGGTCAGTGCGGCAGCTTTTATTCCGAGATTCTGAAGCTTTTTAGCCAATTCGGCTGCTTCTTCGACTCTGCTGCAGAAGATCAGGCCTTTAATCCTGCCTCTGTCACAGCCATAGAAACGGGTGATGTCATAGATATGTTTTACTCGTTCATCGCTTGTAAGATATTTGAAATCCGTAGCATCATCGACCATCTCGCCGTTTACTGTTAAGTCGGTAATTCCATGATAGTGGAAGGGCGACAGCATGTTCTGAGCCAGGGCTTCCTGAAGACGGATTTCGTAAGCAATATTGTAATCGAAACGCTTGAATATATCGTATCCGTCGGTTCTTTCAGGGGTTGCGGACATGCCAAGCATAAACTTCGGCTTAAAGTAATCCATCATCCTCTGATAGCTTACAGCGCCGGATCTGTGGACCTCGTCTACAACGATATAGTCGAACTCATCAGGACGGAATTTCTCGTAGTATTCAGGCTTGGAAATTGTCTGAACAGTGCAGAACAGGAAGTCAGCATCAGCCTTTGTTAAACCTGTATACATGCCCATGGTAACCTTCTTGCCAAAGACTCTTTTGAAGGTCCTCATTGCTGCGCGGGCAATGTTTTCTCGATGCACTACAAACAGAAGTTTTTTAGCATTGAAAGCTGCAGCGTCAAAAGCGGAAAGATAGGTTTTTCCTGTACCGGTTGCAGATATCAGCAGTGCCTTGTTCGCCCCTTCATTACGAATATTAGAAAGAGCTGCAAGGGCCTCCTTTTGCATCTTGTTTGGACTGGGACGGAAAGCATCAGAAACATCTATAATTGCAGCATTACGGACATCTTCGATGCTTTTAATCTGGGCAATTCTTTGGTATCTATAGATTTCGCTGTAGACGCGAATATATTCGTCATCAACTACCGTAGCATCAGCAAACTGACGATCGAACTCTCCGCGTATATCACTTACAATAGAACCTTTTTCGAAGGAGGAAACACGCAAATTCCACTCATTGTTTTCACAAAGAGCGTTCTGTGTAAGATTGCTGCTTCCGATAATCAGCGTGTGTCCCGTACCGTGACGGAACAGATATCCTTTAGCGTGGAAATTGTTTTCCGTCTGAATACGGACCTCAATATTATCGAAACCTATAAGCCTCTTTAAGGCTCGAGGTTCAGTAAAGTTTTGGTATTGAGATGCAAGAATCTTTCCTTTTATTCCTTTGCTTTGCAGCTTAAGAAGGGTGTCGATCAGACACTCTACGCCGCTGTTTGTAACAAAGGCAACGGAAAACAAAAACTCGTCACAAGATTCGAGTTCAGAGATAATGCTGGTAAGAACCTTGGTCTGCTTTTTGACATCGTTAGTCAGCAGCTTGGGCAAATACTGCTCCTTAGCTGCTGCTGTTCCATCGATATAGCCCGCATAAAGCGCGGTTTCAAGATCTGCTGTTACAAGGTTTTCGTACATGATTATGTGTTGGAGAACTTTTCCGAAACCATTTGTGCAACAGGGATATCGGCGGGCGCCCAGTCAAGTTCCATCATATCTTTCGGGTCCGCCCAAACATGATTTATATGCTCTTTCCTTGTAAATTCAGGCGAAGCCGGATGGCAAAGATAGCAGTACATTGTCATCTCGAAATCCGGGTATTTATGATTAACAGTAGTGAGGTAATCATCCTCGGTTATTGAAACATCGAAGTTCATCTCCTCGCGGAGCTCGCGCATTAAAGCCTGAGGATGTGTTTCTCCAGCCTCTACTTTTCCGCCGGGGAATTCGTATTTATGTGAGACATAAGAATACTTACCATCGCCGCGCTGCATGCAAAGGATCTTGCCGTCGTATAGAATTACTGCTCCAACTACTTCTAAATGTTTCATTTTTCGCCTAGATCTTCTCATAATATTTCAAGCATAGTATACCATTTCAAGAATGTATTGAAAATAAACAATCTATTCAGCTTTTATGCTATTATTACTATAAGATGCTTGCCCTAATTAGGAGGCGTAACATTAATGGAAAAAACCATTCAGGAAAAAGACTATTCGATCAGCTGCGCCAGGCTTATTGCTATGGTTTTTATTGTTGCGTGCCATATGATGCAGATGGATGGTTTCTCCTCCGACATTAAGGGTGCTCATATAGAGTGGGCATTTTGGTTCAATGTCGGCGTGCAGATGTTCCTGTTCATTTCGGGGTATCTGTATGGTAAAAAAGACCGGATCGACATAGTAGAATTCTATAAGAAGAATTTCCCGAAACTGCTTGTAGATTATTATATATTTATAGCAATGATGCTTGTAGTGATCCACTTTTCACCAGCGATCGATGTAAATGAGGATCAGGTGATCGGATTGCTGACGTTTTCGGGCACCGTGTCCGGCCTGGGCCATTTATGGTTCATTCCTACCATTTTGTTCTGCTATCTGCTTACGCCGGCGTTCTCCGCCATCATTAATGAGATCAACAAAAGGAGCAGCATAAGGTTCTGGATCGAGGCGCTTCTGCTTTTGTATGTCATTCATAAAATAGTCCATATGCACTTCAAGTCGTTCGACTCAGCATGGATCAACTGCTTCGTTATAGGAATGATATATAATAAGATCGAGCAAAGGAAAAAGAGCCGGATACTTTTCATATGGATAGTTGTCGTATTGTGCATGGTAATGATCCCGGTTCAGTTCAGATTGGATTATTGGCCACACGGAGAGCTGCCTCGGTTTTTCTCGATCCGGTACTGGTATTTTAAAAACTACGGACATGTGTTTTTAGGTATATTGATCGTTTTGATCATCCGATGTTTATATAAAAAAAATAAAGGCAATGCAAAAAAGCATCCTGTTTTGGACTGGTGCGATAAGTATTCCTACGACGTATACCTTGTCCATCATGTGTTTGTTCAGAGCGCTTTTGCTTGTGTGATCTACATATCAAACCGTCAGATAGCTTTGCCTTTGGCTGTACTGCTGACCGTTTGTTTTGCAATGCTTTTGTATCATGTTTCTAAATGGATCAGGACGCTGTGCATCGCGGTTTTCAGAAGACTGCCTAACTGAAATAATCCATTCTGTCCGGGTAAATCTTTCGGTCGGGGTTTGGCTGCTTAGGCAGTGGATCATTTTGGGGCAGCAACGGATGGCTTTCGGAAGGAGGAGCAATGCCTACCATCGCTATAATCATAAACATCATACTGGTAATTCTGGAGATCGTGGATCTGGTCAAAAGCTTTCCGAAGCGCGGCTGGATAACGTTTGCGTTCTACACAACGCTGTCCAACATAATGACTTTCCTGTCGTCGCTGGTGCTGCTCGGGGCGTGCGCAAGCGGCAGCATGTTCGATGCCTCGGGCCATGCTGCCTGGTTTCCTGTAATTCTGCGCTATCTGGCCAGCTGCATGATGCTCATGACCTTCGTTACCACGGCCTTTGTCCTTGTGCCCCTTGGCGGCAGCGCAAAAGAGCTGCTCTTTACGGAAGGGCTGCTGCATCACCTGGTATGCCCCATACTCTGCATCGTGTCCTACGTGTGCTTGGAGCCGCACGCGCGCGCCGGCGCCTGGCTGGTCCCCGTGCTGCTTACGTTCTGCTACGGAATGCTTATGTTCTGGCTGAACTACAAGCGCAGGATCGACGGCCCGTACCCGTTCTTCCGCGTGCACCGTCAGGGCAAGGGAGGCACCGTTATGTGGATGTGCATCCTTACCGCCATAATAACAGTAATGTCCTTTATCGTAAGGGCATTGGCGCGGTAGATACTTTACCGTTAAAGAGACCGTGCAGCGGAAGTTTTACCGTTTAGGCGATCGCGCGGCAGAGCCCTGTGCCCCGTACGCGCCTGCCCGGGATACACGCAGCCGGCGTCCGCAGACCGAAAACTGACAAAAATACGATAAAATGACCGAACTGTCAGTTTTTCGGTCATTTTTTACTGTTGTTTCTTTGTTTTTCGCTGCTGCGGGGGCTGAGTCTGACAAAAAGACTCTAAAAGTGGTTGTTTTGTCAGTAAAATCATAAAAACTACTGACAGATCATCCCCATTTAGTGATTTTTGTCAGCAACACTCGGTTTTGCCTTCAGCTATCAGCTGCAAGGGCGGTAGAGCAGCAGTCTTACGGCAGAAGGCTTAGAATGTCCGAACCGTCGGAGCTTACAAGTATGCCCCGCACCCCGCAGACCGCGGCAACGGCCATGTCCGTGTCGGGGTCGTTGCCTATCATTACCGTTTCCGCCGGATCCATGGCGTGTTTCTGCATCAGTTCCTGCAGAAAGCGAGGATCCGGTTTTTTAATGCCCCGGTCGGAAGAAATGAAGATGTCGTTAAAGCAGTTCTCTATGCCGCACTTCTCCAGTTCCAGCATGGTAAAGACGCTCTGGGCGTTGGACAGCAGAAAGACCCGCTTGCCTTGTTCCCTAAGGCTTTTGAGCATTTCCGGAACACCCGCAAAGCAGCAGAGCCTGTCTCTGGAAGTAATGCGGAAAAAGGTGGCTGTGGCTCTTGCCCAAGCCGTCTCCATTTTTTTTCCGCTCGGTTTTTTTAATGCTTTGCCGTCCGCCCGGGGCGTAGCATCGCCGGGCTCTGCTTCCTTATCCGGAGCTTCCTTCAGAAGTCTAAGGAAGACTGTTTCCAGTTGTATTTCCGGGAACGCGGAGCCGTTCAGGTCAGCGAGTTTTTCCTCTTCCTCCCTGACCATGGAAAGATACGCCTTGCGGATCTCCTCCCCGGTCCATCCGATGCCGTAAGCGCGGTACCAATTGGCGATCTTCTGCCAGAATTCCGGCCGGCTCTCGTCCGTGTGGATGTCCACCAGCGTACCGTATAAGTCGAAAATGTAGTTCTTGTATTCCATGATCCTAACCTTGCTCTGCGGACTTCAGCTTGTCCGCTAATATTGTCTACAGTTATAATACCGCAGTTTTCATACCGATTTCACTTTATTTTCAGAGAATGTGCGGTATAATATTACGTCATTATATATTGTAAGGAATTATAGGTGAAAGACGATCTGTCGAATAAAAACATAATAACGGAGATCGATCCGGACGCTAAGGATTACACGGAGATCGACTACGATCAGCTGGACCGCCTTGCGCAGCGCATGGACCGTCTGGAGGAAATGATCAGGCAGACATCCGCGCCCGTGGTTTCTGCTGCAGTCGACGATGCTCAGCCCATCGACTTGTCAGACGCCGGCGAAACACCGGCTGAAGCTCCTGAGGTAAAAAAGCCTGCAGAGTCTCGCAAGCCCGCCAAGTCCGTTGCCAAAACAGCCTCCAAGTCCGGCAGCAGGTCCGGCAGGATAGGCACCATGCTTATAAACTTCCTGGCGTTCTACGTTGCCATAATGTTCTGGGAGGTCTTCCTCTACAACAGGACCAACGGCAGCCTGGAAGGATTCCCGGTCTGGGCCGCGCTGTTTGCGCTGGCGGAGGCAATGGTCTGCGCTTTCGCGGCCGGCTGGATAAAGAACAAGGTGGCAAACCGCATAGGCAATACGTTTGTAATGCTTGTTGTGTGGTTCTACTACGCCGCGCAGCTGGTGTACCACCGCATCTTCGGATCCCTGTTCTCCGTGTCCATGATAGGCAATGCGGGCAACGCCCTTACGGACTTCCGGTGGGCGCTGGTATCCGAGCTTAAGCAGTCCTGGGTGATGCTCCTTATAAGCCTCATTCCTGTAATCGTATACGCTCTGGCCACCTTCCTCTGCGGCACTCACATAAGGTACGGCGTAAAGCCGCACGCTGCCGCCTTGGTGCTTGCGGTGGTCTTCTGGGCCCTTGCCGCGGTGCTTCTTCCTTCCGGCGGAACGGAGGACACCAGCGCTTATTACGCTTACCACAGCAAGCTTATAGACACGGACACTGCCGCCTCCAGGATAGGCGTCCTTACCAATTCGCTAATAGAGACCAGATACATCATTGCGGGCAAGACGGAAGAACCGGAGACGGAGCCTGCCATATCCTTTGCCGTAGCAGCTGACGCGGACGACACGGACGCCATGGACCTGGATCTTTCGCCAAACACCATAAAAGCCATAGACTTCCGCAAGCTTGCCGAAAAGACAAAGAACGGCACCGTCAAGTCCCTGTGCGAGTATTTCGCGCAGGATAAGGGCACATCAAAGAACGACTACACCGGCCTTTTCGAAGGCTATAACCTTATATACATCTGCGCGGAGGCTTTCTCCAACCTTGCCATCCACGAGCAGGTAACGCCCACGCTCTATAAGTTGGCGCACGAAGGCATAGTCCTTAACAACTACTACAACAGCTACCACAACATAACCACCAACGGCGAGTATTCGCTGCTTACCGGTCTGTGGCCGGACACCTCCAGGGACGCAGGCTCCGGAGCAAGGGTGGGCAGCATGCCCAGAAGCGCTTCGCGCCTTATGCCTTTCGGCCTTGGCACCATGTTCAACCAGCAGTGCGGCACCAC
The DNA here is from genome assembly GCA_017523605.1 of Bacillota bacterium. Taxonomy (GTDB): domain Bacteria; phylum Bacillota; class Clostridia; order Peptostreptococcales; family Anaerovoracaceae; genus RUG13409. Next base: position 11,332 of record JAFWVZ010000134.1, read on the forward strand.
CAGCCGCGGATATCACAACTACCTGGGCTATTACTACGGAAGGAACAAGTCCCTGCCCAACCTGGGCTTTACGTGCAAGTTCATGCGCGAAGGCATGACATTTACATCCAACTGGCCGGCCTCCGACTACGAGATGATGCAGCAGTCCATACCGGACTACATAAACGACGACCGCTTCTGCGTATACTACATGACCTTCAGCGGCCACGGTCCCTACAACGGGGACAACGTAATGCGCAACCGCAACATAAAGACCGTCAAGGAGATCCTCGGGGACACCAAACTGCGGGAAGGCTCGCAGAGCTACCTGGCCTGCAACTACGAGTTCGACAAAGCCATGGCCTATCTGCTGGAAGAGCTGGAGAAGGCCGGAAAGCTGAACAACACCGTAATAGTGATCTCCGGCGACCACTACCCCTACAACCTCAACTATCCGGACCGCGACAGTCTGGCCGGCAGGGCCCTGGAGAACACCATAGAGATGTACAAGAGCAGCGCAATAATCTGGTGCGGCATGCTCAAGGACCCCATCTACGTGGACGACGTCTGCTGCAACGTGGACATCTTCCCCACCATCCTCAACCTGTTCGGGCTGGAATACGATTCCAGGCTGATAATGGGACGCGACATCTTCGCGGACACGGAGCACTTCGCGATGCTTTACAACAAGTGCATAATCACCAACGAGATGCAGTACAACGCAAAGAACGGCAAGGTGACCTGGGCGGAGGGCAACACCATGACGGAGGAAGAGCGCAAGGCCTATCTGGACAAGTACAAGACCCTTGCGACGAACCGCTACTCCAACAGCCTTAAGATGGAGAACACGGACTTCTACAGGTTCGTCTGGGAAAACACGGAGTTCTAGCAACTGAAGGAGGGCAGAGATGGCAAAACGGAAGATCCTTATAATAGCGGCCGTAGCTGTTTGCGCAGTCTTAGGCGCGTGCCTTGCTGCCGGAGCGTTTTCCGGAAAACAGAACAACTCCGCGCAGGATAAAGTGGATCCGAAGGTGCTGGAATCCCTTAAGTCGCGGTATCCTGAGTATTTCGGCCTGGACACTTTTAAAGGTCTGGAAGTTTACGTCTGGCAGATGGCTGCCGGCGATTATTCGTGGGGCGTTCTGCCCGGAACCAACCGCTCCAAAGAAGCCACGGAGCTTGCGGCTTTAAAGGGCGTCTCCGCGGCCGACATGCGCGCCATCCTCTCTACCTACGACATTCCGGAGGAGGACATAGCGGTCATCCCTATCAGGCAGGTCTATTCCAGCTACTTCGGCCCGGACATCAGTACCCCCGGGTATAATGCCATGGTCCGCGAGATGCTCTTTAAGGGCGATCCATCGGACATGGTCTCCACCCACGAACTGTTCAGCACCATAATGTCCTCTCCCGCAACTTCTTCCGCAAGCAGCGACTACCTTGCAGCCCACGAGGCGGAGCATAGGAAACTGCTGGAGGACAAAGAAAAAACGCTGCGATACATATTTAAAGTGTTCCTGGACGCGGAAAAGCACGGAACGCCGGAGAATGGCCTTCACGGAGTGCTGATGCGTACGGTCCTGGACGAGCTTTCGCCGGAGCTGATGCTGGATCTTGTCGCAACACCTCAGGAATATTTTGACGCGTGGAAGGACATGGCGCTTAAACAACAGGGCGATCACAGCGACGACTGGCTTAAGCAGAACTACCCTGCGGCCTACATCCTTAAACAGGTCCTGGCAGAATAGCACGGAAGCGCCGACAAAGCGACGCATAGTAGATGACCCTGCGGCGCCGGCAAAACAACATATGTAAAACCTCGCTGCGGCTGAAACATGCCGCAGTTTGTTGTATAATGAGGTGTAAATATGGCGCCGTCGTTCAAAGGAAACCATCATGAGCACAGAAAGAAACGAACTGTTCCGGGAGCTGACAGAGATCTTCAGAAACTGCGAAGGCAACGTCGTTGCGGAGGATAAGGCGCTGGAAGGCTGCGCCGGGCTTGTAATGTACGAGGACCCGGTCTTCGGCGTAAGCAGTGCGGACGATCCGCTCTTTTGCGAGTACAAGAAGAGCGACGTAATAGGCAGCATGTTCATGAGTCCGGAGGAATGGCTCCCCGGCGCCAGATCCGTGGTGTCGTTCTTCCTTCCGTTTACGGAGCGGGTGCGCGTCTCCAACTGCACGGATCCGGAGAAGCCGTCGCCGGAATGGCTGCATGCCAGGATAGAGGGCCAGGCCTTCCTTAACGCATTCGCGAAAAAGATAAAAGAGTATTTCGAGTCGAACGGGGCGGAGGCCTGCGTGCCTTCGCTGGACGAACGTTTCAGCATAAAGTTCGAGCAGCTTGCGGAAGGTGATCCGGAGGGCTTGCACGTAAACAGCAGATGGTCCGAGCGCCACGCTGCCTACGTTTCAGGCCTCGGAACGTTCTGCCTTACAAGAGGGCTTATCAGCTCCAAGGGCGTAGCCGGAAGGTACGGAAGTATAATCGTTTCGCAGGAGATCCAGCCGGATGAAAGGCCCTACAAAGGCATCTACGACTACTGCATAAGATGCGGAGCCTGCATCGATAAATGCCCCGCAAAAGCAATTTCTTTGGAGCACGGCAAGAACCAGCTTATCTGCCGCGAGTGGGTGGACGACTCCAAGATCCGCTACGCGCCGCGCTACGGCTGCGGCAAATGTCAGGCAGGAGTCCCCTGCGAACACAGGATCCCTCGGTAAATGATCAGAAAATAAAAGGCCTGTAGATTACAGGTCTTTTTCATTGCTTTAATATGTGGTACAGCGTTTTTCGCATGCATGCTGCGGATCTGTTCAGTAACGAACGGTCCGCCCTACTTTTTTATCCACCGCTGCATGGCTTCCTTGGGTCTTGCAAACAGTTTGTTCCACAGCGTAACTATGTTGCCGACCAGGAACGCGGCAATTACCGTGCCTTCGCGGACGCCGCTCAGCTTCTTAAGGAAGATCAGGCACAGGATGGCGGCTATCACCGTCATGGTAATGTCCGAGCACATGCGCACCGGGCCGTAAGGCTTGTTCAGCTTTTCCGCAACGGCCTTGGGGAACGCGTTGCCAGGCAGCATCACTACGTCGCCGATCAGCTCGAAATAAACGCCGGCGGCCAGTATGCCGCATCCTATCACAAGCAGCACCAGCTTCATAACGTAACTGCCCGGGATCATGTTCCTGAGCAGATAGTTGGAAAAGTCCGTGCAGTAGCCAAACGCGAACACCATCACCACCTGAAGCGCCAGCACCGCCTTGTTTGCTTTGCCCCGCAGAATGATCCACTGCAGCAGCACCAGCAGGAGGTTGAACGCTATTACGTAGTTGCCCATCGTAAACCGCGGAAAGATAAGCGACAGCGTGTACGGTATCGCCGCTATGGGGGACGCGCCCAGCAGCGCCTTGGTGGTGAACGCAACGCCGAACGCGTTGAAGAACAGCCCCACAAAGAAAATTAAGTATCTTTTGATTCCTTCTTTTACTGTCATATGTAAGTGTTTATCCTTTTTTGAAAAGGTCTGTCCGCACCTTTGCAGATGAATGGATCCCGATATCCTCCGGTCACTCTGCCTCTGCCGTTGCTGCCTTAAGCTTTTCGCAGAATTCCGGCTGTTCCTTGTCCAGACGTACGATGCGTCCTTCCCTGTTTATGAAGGCGTGCTCGGACTGCGCTTCGCAGACCACGGTGCCGTCCTGACGTGTCATCTTGTACGCAAGGGTAAGGCGGGCACCTGTAAACGATTCCACGCTTACCTCTATGCTTACGGTGTCGCCGAAAGTGGTGGGGCGCTTGTAGGAGCAGCTGAGCGATCGCACCGGGGATACTATTCCTTCGCTCTCCATGCGCGTGTATGGAAACCCCATCTGATCCATGAAGTCTATCCGGGCTTCCTCCATCCAGCGGATGTAGTTGGAGTGATGGGTGAGGCTCATCATGTCTGTTTCGTAGTACTGTACTTTGTGGACGTAGGGCTTCATGGGCTCTCCTTGGCCGGTCTTCGGCGCGTTACGTGTTATCGGGGTCCGGACTGCCGTGCGGCTTGTTCTGCTTCGGATCCGTGCCGCACAAGCATGTTCCGCAATATAAATAGAATATAGTCTGCCGCCTTTGATATCAAGTTAAAGATGTAAAAAGAGGGCTGAAAGCGCCTCGTTTAACGCAGGAATAATGGACACACAGCCCGATATTGTGTATAACTAGTGTTTATTAAATAAACTACAAGGAATACCCTTACGGGAGGAACAGTACATATGAAAAAGAACAAGATCATGGCGTTAATGCTTGTGTTCTGCCTTATGCTTAAGGCTCTGCAACGCTGAGAGGAGACGCAGCAGACCGATACCGTAAAGCAGAACGGGATGATCTAAAGAATCAATAATATCGATGCCCGGGCAGAAATGTCCGGGCGATTTTTGTAATTATATTATCTATTTCAGTATCAAATGAGGCGTATTTATGGTATAATAATTTAAGTCTGTTAAAAAATAGACCCGGAGGATCATGTACATGAAAGAAAGGCTTAAAAACGCGGAACTTTCCGTAGGAAACGGTCAGAATCTTTTTGCGATGAGCCGCGGGAGTTTTTCGTATAAGCAAAGCATTTTCAATAAGACCGCCCTTAAGAAGACCGGCATTACGGAAGACGAGAGCGGTTTTATTATGTCTTTCTGCCTGCCCTCGGACGAAAGCTGCGTATTCCGGCTTAGACTTACGGAGGAGAAGGGCCTTTACAAGCTTAGCTGCATCTGCCCGGAAGGGTCCGCGTACGACCGCTTCTGGCTTACTTTCCCCGCGGAAGAAGCAGAGCACATCTACGGCTGCGGCGAGACCTATTCCGAGCTGGATCTTAAGGGCCAGCTGGTAAGGATATTCGTTGCGGAGCATCAGAACAGCAAGCGCATATCCGCCAAGATGATACGCGAAAAGTTCCTGGGCGTTAAGCCGGACCGCAAGCTTGCGTTTACCAAATACGAGTCCTACTACGCTCAGCCCACGTTTACGTCCAGCCGCGGATATTTCGTACATGCGGACGTTAGCGCCTACAGCGAGTTCGATTTTCGCGATGCTTCTAAGATAAAGATCTACACTCAGCAGCCTCCCGTGCTCTACATAGGCTGCGCGGACAGCTTCCCGGAGCTTTCGCAAAAGCTTGCCGGCCTTCTGGGTCACCAGCGTGAGCTTCCGGACTGGGTCTACGACGGCGCCATCCTGGCGGTGCAGCGCGGACCGGAAGAGATAGACCGCAAGATAGAAAAAGCCGTAAACGCAGGCGTTAAGGTGTGCGGCATCTGGTCGCAGGACTGGTGCGGCTGCAGGCGCACGGGCTTCGGCTATCAGGTAATGTGGAACTGGGAGCAGGACAAGGAGCTCTACCACGATCTTCCGGAAAAGATAAAGGAATGGAAGGCCCGTGGCATACGCTTCCTGGGCTACATAAACCCCTTCCTCGCAATAGAAAAGGACCTCTACAAGTACGCTTCGGAGCGCGGATACTGCGTAAAGGACAAGCAGGGCGCGGACTATCTGGTGACAATAACGACATTTCCCGCGGCCATGATAGACTTCACAAATCCGGACGCTTACGAGTGGTACAAGAGCATCATAAAAAACAACATGATAGGCATAGGCATGGGCGGCTGGATGGCGGACTTCGGCGAATACCTGCCGGTGGACTGCGTCCTGCATTCCGGCGAGGATCCGCAGCTTCTGCACAACCGCTGGCCGGCCATCTGGGCTCAGTTAAACAAGGAAGCTGTGGAGGAATGCGGCGCGGAAAGCGATGTGTTCTTCTTTACGCGCGCTGGCCATACAGGCACCGTGGGCAGCTCCGCAATGATGTGGACCGGCGACCAGCACGTGGACTGGTCCGTGGACGACGGCCTGCCGTCCGTTATCCCCGCAACGCTGTCCCTTGCGATGAGCGGCTTCGGGCTTACGCACTCGGACGTAGGCGGCTACACCACCATAATGCACATGACCAGGTCTAAAGAACTTCTTATGCGCTGGGAGGAGATGAACGCGTATTCGCCGCTCTTCCGCAGCCACGAAGGCAATCAGCCGGACAGGAACGTCCAGTTCGACGACGACGAGGAACTTCTGGCGCAGCTGGCAAAGGCCGTGCGTGTGCACACCGCTCTTAAGCCCTACCTTAAGCAGCTTGTAAAGGATAACGCGGAAAAAGCTCTGCCGGTAATGAGACCGCTGTTCTATCACTACGACGAAGAACCGGCCTACACGGAAACGACGGAGTACCTTCTGGGAAGGGACATTCTGGTAGCGCCGGTGCTTAAGAAAGGCGCAGAGTCCAGAAACGTGTACCTGCCCAAGGACGAGGCAGGCTGGACGGACCTCTACACAGGAAAGGTCTAC
>JAFWVZ010000135.1 GCA_017523605.1 Bacillota bacterium
ACGCAGTCCGTAAGCTTTACGAAAAGCTCCGACGGCGCCATGCCCAGAAGGTCCAGGACGTCCTCCCTTGTAAGCCTGTCTCCGCTTCCGATGCAAAGGTCCAGAAGCGACAGACCGTCTCTTACGGAACCGTCCGCGCTGCCCGCAAGAAGCGCAAGGGCGTCCTCGTCCGCCTTAACGCCTATCTTAGCGCAGATGTCGCGGAACCTTGCGCGAATGACGCTCTCCGGAACGCGGCGGAAATCCAAGCGTATGCATCTGGACTGTATTGTTGCCGGAAGTTTGTTCGGATCCGTAGTGCAGAGGATGAATACCGTATCCTTGGGCGGCTCTTCCAGCGTCTTAAGGAAGGCGTTGAAAGCCTGCGTGGAGAGCATGTGGACTTCGTCGATTATATAGACCTTTTTTCTTCCGACCGCGGGCGGGAAGTTTACTTCCTCGCGGAGCGTGCGGATGTCGTCCACGGAGTTGTTGGATGCGGCATCCAGTTCCGTAACGTCTATGAACGTTCCGGCGGCTATAGCCCGGCAGGTATCGCACTCTCCGCAGGGACGCTCCCCTTCCGAAGTGCAGTTGAGAGCCTTGGCCAGAAGCCTTGCCGTTGTGGTCTTGCCCGTTCCGCGCGTTCCGCAAAAAAGGTAGGCGTGGCCCACGGTATCCGAGGCTATCTGGTTTTTGAGGATCTTTACGATGTGGTCCTGTCCGATAAGATCGTCGAACGTTTCCGGCCTGAAGGCCCTGTACAATGCCTGATACATCCTGCTGTCCCTCCGGGTGATCAAGTTTATTTGCCATGCTGCGCAGGACGCGGTCCCGCGCGATGCTCTGTTGATAAAATAAAGTGCCGGTCCGCAGCCGAGCTCTGCCCGCGGCACATAGGCGGCTCCGCTTAATGCTGCTTCCTTCCGGACCTGACATGGTTCGCAGATTCCTATTGCGCGGAAGCCCGGCTGCGGGCCGGCACATCCCTGTAATATTGAATTATAACCCATCGGCCTTTAATAATCAATACTTCCGGGCCGGCAGCCTGTAATACCCGATGAGTCCGGGCCCGCGGCGGGGATCATAAAGATCGGCAGTTACCTATTCCGTCATTTTCCTGAACGTTTCTTCGTCTATGATCTGAATGCCCAGCTCCTGGGCCTTGGTAAGCTTGCTGCCCGCAGCCTCTCCGGCCAGAACGTAGCTGGTCTTTTTGGAGACGCTGCCGGAAGCCTTGCCGCCGAAGCTCTCTATTATCTCCGTGGCCTGTTCCCTTGTAAGCGTAGGAAGCGTTCCGGTAAGCACGAAGGTCTTTCCGGCAAAGCGGTCGTCCTTCCTGCTCTGCGCGGCTTTGGACTTTGTATTGACTCCAAGCGCGGCCAGTTCTTCCACGATCTGTCTGTTCTGCGGCTGCGCAAAGAACTCCACTATACCGCCGGCAACTATCTCGCCGAAGTCCTGGATCTGTGTAAGCTCCTCCAGCGGAGCGTCCATTACGGCCTGCATGTCCGCGTATCTTGCGGCCAGAGCCTTTGCGCTCTGGCGCCCTACGTTGCGTATGCCGAGGCCGGTTATCAGCCTGTCTATGTCGTTGTCCTTGGACTTTTCGATAGCCGCTATGATGTTGTCCACGGACTTTTCCTTGCCCACGATGCCCTCTTCTATGAGGCGCTCGCGGTGCTCTTTGATCCTGTAGATGTCCGGGATGCGCTTTATGTAGCCCTCGGATATGAGAGCCTCCACGGCAGACGGTCCGAAGCCTTCTATGTTCATGGCGTCCTTGGACGCGAAGTACGCAAGGGACCTGGAGTCCTTGGCAGGGCAGGCCGTTCCGGTGCAGTGCAGATGCGCGCCTTCCGACTCTCTTTCCGCGGGAGCTCCGCAGACCGGGCAGAACTTAGGCATCTCGAAACGCTTGCTGCCTTCCGGACGCTTTTCCTTAACGACGCTCAGAACCTCCGGGATTATGTCCCCGGCCTTCTGAACTATTACGGTATCGCCTATGCGCACGTCTTTTTCGTCTATGTAGTCCTGATTATGGAGCGTGGCTCTGGCGACCGTGGTCTCAGCAAGCCTTACCGGCTTAAGGATGGCCAGCGGGGTCATGCGGCCGGTGCGGCCCACCTGAACGACTATGTCTTCCAGGACGGTCTCTTTCTGCTCCGGCGGATACTTGTACGCTACCGCCCAGCGGGGCACCTTGGATGTAAGTCCCAATACCTCCCTCTGAGCAAGATCGTTTACCTTTACCACGGCTCCGTCCAGACCGTAATCCAGGGACCATCTTATCTTTCCTATGTGGTCTATGGCGTCCCAGACTTCTTCCGGGGTGGATGCCAGTATGGGTTCCTCCAGAACGTGGAAGCCTTGCGACGCAAGGTACTCGAAGGTCTCCAGGTGGGTCCTGAAGGTCCTTCCTTCCGCTATCTCCAGATTGAATATGAATATGTTGAGCCCGCGTTCCTTAACGACAGCCGGATCCAGCTGACGCAGCGTTCCCGCGGCGAAATTGCGCCTGTTCTGGTAGGTCTTTCCGCCGCTCTGTTCCTGCTTCCTGTTGGCAGCCTCGAAGTGCTCCGTGTCCATGTAGCACTCGCCGCGCACCTCCAGGTACGGTATCTTGTCCGGTATCTCCTTAGGTATGGCCGGTATCTGCAGAGCGTTCTCGTAGACGCTCTCGCCTATTGCGCCGTCCCCGCGGGTTATGGCGTCCTCCAGCCTGCCGTTGCGGTAGCGGAGCACAAGTGTAAGACCGTCTATCTTCTTTTCCACGGAGAACTTAGCGTCCGGGAACTGTTGGAGGACTCTCTCCACGAAGGCGATGACTTCCTCCTTGGAGAAGACGTCCTGGAGCGATATTACCGGTACGTCGTGCTCCACCTTGCGGAACTCGCGCTTTGCGGTGCCGCCCACCCTTCTGGTTGCGAGGCTGTCCGTCCTTGCAAGCAGTGGATTCTCGGCCTCCAGCTTTCGGAGCTCCCTGGTAAGAGCGTCGTACTCGAAGTCCGATATCTCCGGGTCGTCGTTGTTGTAGTAGCGGTTGGCATGATACTCCACGAGAGCGTAGAGTTCGTCCATTCTTGCTTTTACATCCATCGCTGTGTCCTCTTTTACAGCTTGTACCGCGCGCGGCTGCGGCGCGGCTCTATTTCATGCCGACACCGCCGGCTGCGGCGCGGCTCTATATCCTCTTGAGCGGGGCCAGATCCTTTGCCAGTTTCTTGGTCCCGAAAAGATCGAATACTATCGTTAGCACGGTGCCGTTTACGGTTATTACCGTGCCGTCGCCGAACTTGGGGTGGTTGACCCTGTCCCCGGGATCTACCGTCTCCCCGGCCAGCGTAGCGGCCTTCTTAAGCTGCTCATTGCCCTGCTTTACTGCGTAGACCTGCTTTATCGGCGATATGTAATCCCCGTGCGAATAACTGCTGTCCGCGGAGGATCTGTACTTGTCGTAGGAGAGCCCCAGGCCCTTCTTTTCGTAGAGCGGCGAGCCGCCCATGAACCTGCGGTCTATCTCCTTAAGGAACATGCTCTCGGAGGTGTAGTCCGTCTTTCCGTAGAGCATGCGAGTCTCTGCGCTGGTAAGGAAGAGCTTTTCCTTGGCGCGGGTCATGCCTACGTAGCAGAGGCGCCTTTCTTCCTCCGGATCCCCGTTCTTTTCCAGCGAGCGGTAGCTTGGGAACAGTCCTGTCTCCATGCCCGGCATGAACACCACCGGGAACTCCAGTCCCTTTGCGGAGTGCAGAGTCATGAGCACTACGGCATCCTGATCCGGATCGTGGCTGTCTATGTCCGAAACGAGGGCTATGCCCTCCATGAAGTTCTCCAGCGTCAGCGCTTCGCCGAGCTTTTCCGCGTCCGCCTGCTTTTCAGCTATTACGGACTTGAACTCCAGGAGGTTCTCTATGCGGCCTTCCGACTCCACGGATACCTGCTCCTCCAGCGAGGGAAGATAGTCCGAACGCACCAGCAGCGTGTCGTAGATGTCCGCCACAGGCATGCTGTCTTTCTGCGCGTTGAGCGAAAGGATGAGTTCCGAGAACTTCTTTAGCTCCCCTGCCGCCCTGGCACTCATCTCTTCCTGAACTGCGCTTCCGGCTATGGCTTCCAGGAGGCTCCAGCCGTTGGCCGAAGCGATCTTTTCTATTAGTTCCATGGACTTGCTGCCTATGCCGCGCTTGGGCTCGTTGATGACCCTGCGCAGGCTTACGTCGTCCCTCGGATCCTGCACCAGCCTCATGTAGCACAGCATGTCCTTTATTTCCTTGCGGTCGTAGAAACGCATGCCAGAGAGCACCTGGTAAGGCACGCCCTTGGCGGCGAACTGCTCCTCGAAACGCCTGGACTGCACGTTTGTGCGGTACAGAACGGCAAAGTCCGAATACTTAAGTTCCGGGTCCTTGCGCATAAGTTCCTTTATCTTGGCGGCGGTCCAGCGGGCTTCCTCGTGATCGTCGTCCGCGCGGTAGTACTGCACTTTGTCTCCGTCGTCCGCGCTGGTCCAGAGCTTCTTATCCTTTCTGGCGTGGTTGCGGCTTATTACGCTGTGGGCCGCAGAAAGTATGTTGCCCTTGGACCTGTAGTTCTGCTCCAGCTTAATTACCTTGGCGCCCGGGAAATCCTTCTCGAATTCCAGAATGTTGCGTATGTCCGCGCCGCGCCACTCGTAAATGCACTGGTCGTCGTCGCCTACAACGCACACGTTGCCGCTCTCCTTGCCCAGCAGATGGATGAGCTTGTACTGAAGCATGTTGGTGTCCTGATACTCGTCCACCATAATGTATCTGAACCTGCGGCGGTACTCTTCCAGCACGTCCGGATGTTCCGTAAACAGCCTTACCGCGTTAAGGATAAGGTCGTCGAAGTCCATGGCGTTGCACTGCTTCAGCACGCCCTGGTACCTGTCGTATATCTCTGCCAGCGCCTTGTGCACCGGGGATATCCTCGCGGTCCCCAATGCGTAGTCCTCCGGCGTCTTTTCTTTCTCCTTGCAGTCCGATATTACGCTGAGCACGTATGCCGGAGCGAAGCGCTTCTCGTCCAGCTGCATGTCCTTTATTATCTTTTTTACGACGGACTTCTGGTCCACCGGATCGTATACGGCAAAGCTCTTTTCGTAGCCGAGCTTGTCCCCGTCGTATCTTAACATCCTGAGACACGCGGAATGGAAGGTCTGGATCCACATTCCGGGCTTGGGGCCCACCAGAGCTTCCACCCTTTCCCTCATCTCGCCGGCGGCCTTGTTAGTAAAAGTAACGGCAAGTATGGAATAGGGGTTTATGCCGCATTCCTTTATCATGTAGGCGATGCGGTGAGTCATGGTGTTCGTCTTGCCGGAACCGGCTCCTGCCAGTATAAGAAGAGGCCCCTCGGTATGCGTGGCGGCCTCGTACTGCTGAGGATTCAGTTTCTGTAAATAGTCCTGCATTTTTCAGCTTTTCCTGCCCTTTTTTCTACAGGTCTATTCTATCACATCGGGGGTGAGATTTCCATAGATATCGGCCTGCTGCTTTACGGTAGGTCCGTACTCGTTGAGCAGTTCTATGTGGTCCATCTCCCCTATTATCGATGCGTACTCAAGAATGAATCTTGTCTTCCATTTTTTCCAGGTGTTGGGGTGCGCAAAGGAGAATGCTTTCTCGGACCATGAACAGCCCTTTCCGCCCTGTATGCCTTTGCATCCGTGGTGGACCGTATGATACAGAACACCGCTGCGGTATTCCTCCGGCACCTTCTGGAGCGCCCTGTCCACTTCCGATATGCGCCTTTTAAGATCCGCTATCCTTAAGGCTTTTTCTTCCGTCGGTCGCGCGCCGTAGCCTTTTGCGGACGACTCCCTTACGAAACAGCCGGACGGCGCAATGTCCTGCATGTACCTTCTGAGCAGTTCTTTATTGATCGGATACTCCGAGATCTTCAAGACGAGCATCTTGTATTCCGCGGGGCTTCCGAATATGCTGGAGCTGTTCTTACCTGTGTCCATCTTCTGCTGCGGCTACGGCTGCGTTCCGCTGACCCACCCACTCACAGATCTTGTTCATCTCGTAATCCGTAAGCGTTATGCCTCTGGAGCTCTTCTTGTGATCCGGCGTCCAGTCCCGGATGTCGAACTTGGCCGGTCTGTCGCACCATGATATGTAATTGAGCTCTCTTGCCCAGCCCGAAGCGCTGGCTCTTAAGACTCCCAGATGCTCCAGTATGGTGAAGCTTACGGCCTCTGTGCTTTCCGTTGAGGAACCGTTTGCGGAGCGGGCTGTGCGGCCTGTCCCGGCCTGTGCTTCTGTCATGTCTTTCTCCTTTCTTCCCCGAAAACAACGAAAGCAAAGGTATCGTAGCATCTGACATTACACGTGTCAACGGAACTGGTAAATGTGTGTACCGTTTTTAACTAATAAGACAATCGTCTATTCCGAAAAGGTAAAGATAGGCCTGCCTGACGGGCATTCCGCCTATGGTCTGAAGAGCCTCTTTGTAGAGCTCCAGCTGCTTTGAATAACGCTCCGAGAGGATCTCTTTGGAGGACTCCGGGTCCTTGGGATCCACGTAGCTGCTCTTGTAGTCTACCAGCACGCAGCCGTCGCCTTCGCGGAACCAGCAGTCTATTACGCCCTGGACCACTACGTCCCTTCCGTCCAGCTTTGTGGCCAGGATGAAGGGCGATTCCTTGTGGATCTCCTCCGAAGCCAGAGCCCTTCTTCCGGGCTCGGATGCGAAGAACGCCGCAACGCGTTCCGGATCCACCAGGGATGCTTCTTTTTCGCTGAGTATGTTCTTTCCTTTAAGCTCTTCTATGAAGGCCGCGATGTCCTGCGGACTCTTGCCTTCCGGCACGAAAGGTATGTGCTCCATCACCTTGTGATATGCGTTGCCCTTGGTAACGGCGTCGGAAGCGTCTTGTGCTGCGCCGGACTTTACGCGCACGTGCGTCTTGGGAGCAGCCATGGCAGTTATCTCGGATACGCTGTATTTTCTCTTGAGCAGTTCCTGAGGATCCGGCTCGCAGCGGAACGAGAGCCTTTCTCTTATTGCTGCCATGTCCATGGGAAGCTTGGACTCGTCCACGTCGAATCCGAAGCGTATGCCGCGCACTATCTCCGCCCTGCGCGGATCGTCCTTTACCGCCCCGAACGATTCTTTATCCCTTACTATCACGTTTTTCTTGGGGACGCATCCGTACACCATGTTAAGGAAGGACTTGAGGCGTCTGCTGCTGCTTACCGCGGATCGCGCGAACGCCGGAGCGTCGGGCACTGCCGCGCTCATTACGAGTATGTCCTTGGCCCTTGTAAGCGCAACATAGAGTATCCTTATCTCCTCCGCAAGGCTCTCGCGCTTCTTGCGAAGTTCTATGAGTTTTCTGCTCAGCGGCACCGCGGTTATTCCGGTACGGGGGTCCTTAAGTTTAAGCGACACACCCATGTCCTTGTGGATGCGCAGAGCGCTCTTCTCCCTTCCGCGGTCCCTGTCGGACGCCATTCCGGCAAGCAGTACGAAGGAGAATTCCATGCCCTTGCTCTTGTGGACTGTCATTATGCGCACTACGTCGTCTGCCTCCGAGAGAACGGCTGCCTGACCGGTGCCTACGCTCTGTTTTCCCGCAAGAAGCTCCAAGTACGCTGCGAACCCGCCTATGCCTTCCGCGGACTCCTGCTCGAAGGCTGCCGCCCTGTCTGCCATGGCGCGAAGGTTGGCCATCCTCTGGCGTCCTCCGGGAAGGGCCATGGCAAAATCCGAAACTCCGCTCTCCGAGAGCATCTTCCAGATGAAGTCCGCAAGCGGAAGCGCTGCGGCTGCCTTTCTCCATGCGCGGATCTTTTCCAGGAACGACGCCGCTTTAAGCCTGAGGGGTTCGTATCCGTCGTTTCGGGACTCCTCTGCAAACAGACGGAGCGCGTCGTAATACGAGCTCTTTCTGCCCGCGGGCGACGCAAGCCTTATCTCCGCCAGATCCTTTGCGGAAAAACCGCTGCCGGAAAAATGCATGGCGCTTATAAGGGGCACATCCTGGGCAGGATTGTCCGTTATCCGCAGAAAATTGAGGAATATCTGTATCTCGGGCGTGTCGAAATAGCCCTCGCCTCCGGCAAGGAAGGCAGGGATGCCCATGTCCGTAAATGTCTTGTAGTACGTATCCGCGGCGTTCTTTGCTGAGCGAAGGAGAACCGCCATGTCGGAATATCTGAGGGGAACGGTGCCCTTTTCGGTGGGCACTGGGGTCTTGTGGTATTTCTTTATCACCTCGGCAGCGTTAAGCGCTTCCAGTTCCACGGCGCTCAGATCCGCTATCTCCTGGTCCGCGTCGGAATCCTCCGAAAGCGACCTGGAGATAAGGTAAAGCTCCGGGTCGTAGAGCGGTCCGTCGCCGGAGGCCGGTCCTCCGTACAGCATGGACCTGCTGTCGTAGTCCATGCCCACCGTGCGCTCTGTCATTATGTCCTTAAAGACCTTGTTTACCAGGTCGATGACGGGGCGCTTGCTGCGGAAGTTCATGTTAAGGTCTATCGCCGCGGAATCCTTTACCAGCCCCGCGGAGTAGTCCTTGTAT
>JAFWVZ010000136.1 GCA_017523605.1 Bacillota bacterium
CTTCTGGGGCAGGCCGCCATCTACGAGAAGCCGACCTTCGGCTGCGAAAAGCTTGCCGCGGATCTTAAGAACATGAAGGGCCTTAAAGAGGTAGAGGTGATAGGGCTGTGCACGGATATCTGCGTGGTATCCAACGCATTGCTTATAAAGGCCGCGCTGCCCGAGATCAGGATCTCCGTGGACTCCGCGTGCTGCGCCGGCGTTACCCCGGAAAAGCACCTTGCGGCTCTGGAGACCATGAGGTCCTGCCAGATAGAAGTGGTGTAAAGCAGTCCGCGGGCTGTAATTACAGAGAATAATGAAACGGCGGAGCATTGCGCTCCGCCGAGTTTAATTATCTGTGCTTAAGTTTTTCTGTGTCCCGCACTTAGTACCGGTGCATCTTAGTGCGGCGCTCGGTTCCGGTGTGTCAGATCAGTTGAACAGGCCTTTGAACCAGTTGATTATTGCCTGCCACGCGTTTTGGAACCAGTTGCTTCCGGTCTGAGTGTCACTGCCGTCTGAAGGCGCATCCGGGGAATCCGGAGCTTCGCCGTTCTGTCCGGGAGCCTGTCCGTTTCCGCCCCTGGGCATATCAGGGCGTTCTGTTCCGCCGTTCTTGCCGTTCCATCCGGGCCTGTTTCCGTTCTCGTCGCGGATGTTGCCGTCCGGGGGCGCCGGAATGGTGCCGTCCTCGCTGTCCAGATCCGGAGGCGTAGGCATCGTGCCGTTTCCTCCCGGGACTTCAGGAGTGGCGCCGCTCTCACCGTCGGTCTGCCCCTTACCGTATCCGTGGCCGCCCCATCCGGGGTATCCGCCGTTTTGGCCGGGGGTCTGTCCGTTCAGTCCGTCCCAGCCCGGTCTTCCGCTTATACCGCCGTTTCCGCCTTTACCGGAGTCCATGGTGGTGCCGTAGGGGTTGACGAGGCATCCTTCCTTAACGTAGCAGCTTCCCTCGTAATCCAGGCCGCCTTCGCCGCCGTTGCTGGCGGATCTTGCGATGGTGGTGAGTCCGCCGAGGATGTTGACGTTGCCGTTGGAGTCTATGCCGTCGGCTCCGGCGCTGATGCTGATGGTGCCTCCCATTATGTTGAGGGAGTAGGTGTAATCCGTCAGATCCTTGTTGGCTGCGTTGATGCCGTCGTCGCTGGCGTTTACGGTGATGTTTCCGCTGTAGATGTTGATCGTGGCGCCTTCTATGGCTTCGCCGGCCTTAGCAACGTTGATGGTGGGGCCTTCGGTGCCTTCCTCGCCTATGGTAAGGATGTAGTCTGCCTTTATGCCGTCGTCACCTGCGTTTACAGTGATGTTTCCGTTCTTTATGGTAAGGTCTGTGCCGGAGTTCATGCCGTCGCCCTCGGCCGTGATGTTGATGGTAAGATCCTTGCCGTCGATCACGAAGCTGGCGTTGGTGTATCCGTCGGCTATGTCGTCTTCTTCTAGGTCGGAGACCTTAAGGCCGTTCTTGCAGACACCGTTTAAGTTAAGGGTGCCTGTTCCGGTAAGCACTACGGAGGACCCGGTCTTGGCCTTAAGGGCCGCGCCGTCGAAATCGTCGCTCTCTTCGTCCGCAATGTCTTCCGCGTCTGTAAGTGTGACGTTTCCTTCGATTATTACTTTAACTTCGGTTCCCTTGTTGAGGGATACGGTGGCTCCAACGCTGCTGGTAAGATCCAGATCCTTCAGGATCAGGACCACGCCGGTGGTGCCTTTCTTTACGGCCAGGTTGCCGTCCGCGCATGTGCCGGTAACGATGTAGGTGCCGGACTTGCTGATCTTTACGTTATTGTTGTCCGCGCTCATCACTATGGTCTCGGCGTTTGCGACGTCCGGGGTCAGCGATTCGGCGCTGTTGGATGTAAGCTCGCTTGTTATTACTTCCGTAGGTTCGCTTGCGTAGCTTGCGGTGCTGCTCTGGTTCCATCCCCAGCCGCCCTGTCCGGGTGCCGCGAATGCGAGTGCAGGTGCTGCTGCCAGCGCTGCCGCCAGAACTATGACGGTTGCTATCCGGACTTTCTTTTTATTATTTATGGTCTTCATTATTGTTTCTCCTTGTTATGTATGTTCCCTGGGACCGGTGCTCGTTTCCTGCGCTGCCGGTCTGTCCGGGAGTGTGTTCTGTTATCATGATGCTTAGGACCGTATGTCCTTTTGCAGCTTTATGATAAACAACGAATGTAGAGAAATTGTAAAGAAACGGGCAACTGTTTTTGTAGATTCGGGCAGGAATGCGGCAAGAAACGCAAAAACTTGTAAAGTGTACCGAAAGGCAAGTATAATTAGTATTAGCAAACGACAGAAGGGAGACTGAGATGCTCAGGATAGCCATATTGCACGAAGAGCGCCCGGCAAGACCGGGGCGCATTACGCCGGAACTTAAAGAAAAGATAAGCAGCGCCGGAGGAGGGGCGGATGTTTTCTGCGCCGGATCCGAGGAAGAGCTCATAAAGATCTGTCCGGACGCGGAGGTGCTGTGCTGCTGGGCAATGGACTGTCCGTCGGAATGGATCAGTGGGGCAAAGAGTCTGAAATGGATACAGAGCATGTCCGCCGGGATCGAAAAGCTGCAGCCGGTAAGAGACAGCCGCCCGGACGTGGTAATAACCGGGATGAAGGGTGTATTCTGCTACCCCATGGCGGAGTCTGCCGTAATGTACATACTTATGCTTCTGCGCGGAATGCCGTTCTATATCCGGTGTGCGCAGGAACGCGTCTGGAGGAAGCCTCTTCCGGAAAACTGTCCCAAAGAAGCCGCGGGACAGACTGTAGGGATAGTCGGCATGGGCGAGATAGGTTCGCATACTGCAGAAAAATGCAGGGCTCTCGGCATGAAGGTCCTGGGCTGCCGCAGAAGGCCGTCCGGTAACGAGCCCGCGGACAGGATGTATTCTGCCGGGGAGCTTCCGGACATGCTGCCTCAGTGCGATATAGTGCTTCTGTTCGTGCCTGCTTCGGAAAAGACAAACAAGATGTTCGGACGCGAGCTTTTCGGCTTCTTTAAGGAGGGCAGTTATTTCATAAATATGGGAAGAGGGTCAGTAGTGGATGAGGAAGCTCTTTGCGAAGCCCTTAAGGACGGAAGGATAGCCGGCGCAGCTCTGGATGTGTTTGAGCAGGAACCGCTCCCCAAGGACAGCCCGCTGCGTGATCTGGACAACGTAATTATAACGCCCCACAGTTCCGCGCTTTCTCCGCTGAACATGGGAAGAGCAGTGGATACTTTCTGCAATAACATTAAGAGATTTATTAATTCGGAGCGTCTGATTGGCTAAATAGTTAAATAAAACATCATGTGGGGCCCCTCATCTGCAAGGAATGGGGCATATTGACCGGGACTGTACCGTTTTCAAACGGTCCGGTCTCTTTTTTATTTCCGGCAGAGAAGTATTCAACTGCAGCAACGTTAACTTTTGTGTTAATCGCGATTAGTTAAAGCTGTAATTGTTCAATAATTATCAATCCCTCATAATAAATATAGGGAAAGACCCCTGCAAACGCGTTTACTGCAATTCTATATAGACCTTAACTGCGGAGGAAAAGATGACTGTTAAAGAAATGTACGATTACAGGGTAAAGGTCGTAAACGATGCAATAGCATTGAAAGAGCCCGATCATGTTCCTGTCGCACCCATGCTCAGTTGTGTTCCTTATTTTCTGTTCGGATCTTCGTTTAAGGAATCCATGTATGAATACGAAAAGGCTGAGGATTCCGTGGTGAGGTTCTTCGAGCGCTATCATCCGGACGCGCACAACTTTAACCCCCACAGAAGCGGCCTGGCTAACGAACTCGCCGGGTCCAACATGATAGATTGGCCGGGAAAGCCCGGTACCATGGTGGATGACACCAGCACCTATCAGGTAATAGAGCACGAATACATGGAGCAGGACGAGTACGACGAGATGCTCTCGGACTTCACCGGCTACATGCTCAGAAAATACATTCCCAGAGCATTTCCCAAACTTGCGCCTCTTGCCAAGTTCAAACTCAACCCGTCATCCATACTGGGCACAAAGTTCCTGGCATCCATAGGCACACCGGAACTTATGGAGGCCTACGAACTGCTCGGAAAGATAGGCGAGCAGGAGAGACTGGCGGACGAGTCCAACGCCAGGCTTTCCAGAAAGCTCGGCGAAATGGGCTTCCCGGGATTTAAGAACGGTTTCGGCGAGGCGCCGTTCGACATCATAAGCGACTATTTCCGCGGCACCATGGGCACCTTCGAGGACCTTCTGGAGTGCCCGGAGGACATAGAAAGAGCATGCGACTTCTTTGCGGATATCCAGATAGACAGCTGGCAGTACTTTAAGGGCAAGGAGATGCCCTACAAGAGAGTGTACTTCCCGCTGCACAAGGGAATGGACGGATTCATGAGCCCGGACCAGTTTAGGGATCTCTACTGGAAGCCGCTTAAGAAACTCATCTATGCACTCATAGACCTGGGCGTTACTCCGGTACTTTACGGCGAAGGACCGTACGATACAAGGATAGAGCAGATGACGGACATCCCTGTCGGCAAGTGTGTGCTGCATCTGGAAAAGGCGGATATGGCAAAGGCCAAGAGGGTGCTGGGCGACAAGGTGTGCCTTACCGGAAACCTGTCCATTTACCTGCTTGAGCACGGAACGAAGGAGCAGGTGGTCGATGAAGTAAAGAAACTTCTGGACATCTGTGCTCCGGGCGGCGGCTACATATTCGACACCAATGCCTGCATGGGCAACGCCAAACTGGAGAACATAGACGCGATGTTCGAGACGCTGGACGTCTACGGCAAATACTGATCACTAAAGCGATATGTTTTTAAGATATCTGGGAGGACAAGTTATGAAAATCACGAAAGTAGAGATCATTCCTGTAAATGTTCCTCTTGAGCAGCCTATAGGACATGCGTTCTATAAGCGCACGAGCGGAAAACACATGATCGTAAAGATCTACGACGACGAGGGACGGTTCGGAGTAGGCTGCAGCAGCGTTCTGGCGCAGAGCTACTGCATGGACAATCTGGAGTCTACCTGCGCAAAGGCCAAGGAGGTCGCGGAGCTTGCCCTTATCGGCCAGAATCCGATGAACACCGAAATGATCCTGGCAAAGATAGACAACGTGCTGCGTTTCAGCACGCTCACCAAAGCTCCTATCGACTATGCTTTGTACGATCTTAAGGGCAAGATCCTCGGAGTTCCGGTATACGACCTTATAGGCGGACTTGCCAGGGAAGAGATGCCGGTAGAGTGGATACTCACGTTCGACACCGTGGAGAACATGGTAGCTTCCGCAAAGAAGTACATGAACGCCGGATTCAACAGCCTCAAGTGCAAGACCGGTAAGGACATCAAGGCTGCGATAGAGCGCTTCGAAGCGGTCCGTGACGCAGTAGGTCCGGACGTGGAGATAGGCGTTGACATGGACGGCGTATTCAACTCTCACGACGCCATCCGCCTTATAAGAGAGCTCGAAAGATTCGACCTGCACTTCGCGGAGCAGCCGGTATCCAAGCTTGACATCCGCGGATTCGTAGACGTAAGAAGACACGTCAACACACCGATAGTTGCCGACGAGAGCGCCTGGAGCATAGAGGAGACCGTAAACCTGATCAACGCGGACGCCATAGACATGGCACACTGCGCGCTGGACAGAATAGGCGGATTCCGCAAGGGCCTGCAGTTCCGCGCCCTGATGGATGCAAACCATCTTGATTACGCCATCTGCACCTACAACGCTCCCGGGATCAATCATGCAGTGATCTCGCACTTCGCTGCAAGCTGCACAAAGAGAGGTCCTATCTGCGATGAGCTCGGAACGATATTCATGTTTACCGGCGGCACCGACACGGACCACATAGTCCGCAAGGATATGGTAAAGGAGATCAACAGCAAGATCATCAACGGCAAGGCTCAAGTACCCAAGGGTCCGGGACTCGGCATAGAGCTTGATGACGAACTGGTCAACTCCTACATCCCCGCAGGCATGCAGGTAATAACGGTCCAGTATCAGGAGGCTGAAATGCTTACATTAAAAGACAGAGACGAACGTTATAAAGCCCTGAGAGCAAAGATGAAGGAAGCAGGCTTCGACGCCATGCTGGTCATCTGCGATGCTCAGATAGAAAAGAAAGGTCTGCTGAAATACCTTACCAACTACCGCAACACTTTGTACAACCTGGTGGCAGTGTTCCCGCTCGAGGGTACCCCCAAGATGCTCGTTCCCAGCCCTGTTCAGGTGGTATGGGCAAAGAGGCTGTCCTGGATCAACGATGTAGTTCTGCAGAAACCCGGTCTGGAACCTGTTCTGGTGGATACCATCAAGCAGATGGGTCTGGAAAAGGCGAACTTCGGCGTAGCTTCGCTTAAGATCATGAACGCCTACACCTTTGAGTATCTTAAGGCAAATCTTCCGGAAGCCAGATTCACCGAGGCAGATAAGCTTATAGACGAGCTCAGGGTAATAAAGACTCCGGCAGAGATCGAACTTATGAAGGAGACTATAGATCTTACGATCAAGTCCTTCGAGGTGTTCGGTCAGGAACTTAGGCCCGGCATAACAGAGAAGGAAGTAGTAGCAAAGGTCGACAGTTTCTTAAGCTGCAACGGCGCACAGGACATCTTCCACCTCATCCTGTCCAAGCCCGGCGACATAATGCCGTTCATGGCCACGGACCGCAAGATCCAGAAAGGCGATGCAGTAATATTCAACACGGAGATATCCGGTCCCAGCGGATACTGGTGCCAGATGGTCCGTACCGCCTTTGTGGGACAGCCCACTCCGAGCGCGGACAAGATGTACAGAACGCTGCAGGACTACTGCGTAAACGTGCTGCCAAAACTGCTTGTACCCAGCGCAAAATGCAGCGACATTGCAAAGACCGTAATAAAGATGACCGAAGACGCCGGCTACAAGATGGGCGTATACTTCGGCCATTGCCAGGGTCTGGACGTAGTTGAGCTTCCGAAGATCGCGGTGAACGACGACACTCCGCTCCGTGCGGGAATGGTGCTCGTGGTGCATCCGCAGTTCGTGGCTCAGGACGACCAGGAGACCGTCTGGTACTGCGACAGCTATCTTGTTAAGGAAGACGGCCCCGCAGAGATCCTCACAAAAACAGCCCCGGAATTCCTGAGGCTTGATTTTTGATAGTTTTTTATCGCACTTATAGTTTTTTAGGAAGGAGATGAAAGAATGAAGATCGTTGGTCTGGAACTTATACCATTAACAATGATTTTCAAGGCTAACATCAAGGAGTCCTTTGGCACCGTAGGCAAGAGGGAAGATAACCTCATCATCAAGATCTATACAGATGAAGGTATCTACGGACTCGGCGAAGCGTGCACACTTGGACCGTTCTACTGTGGTGAGAGCCAGGAGACCGTAATGGGTATCATCCAGCATCATCTTTATCCGAAGGTCCTGGAAGGAGCAGATCCGTTCGACGTTGAGATGATCCACGTTAAGATGGACAAGTTCGTCTATGCCAATACAGTCGCAAAGGCCGGCGTGGACTATGCTCTCCATGACATCATCGGAAAGAAGCTGGGAGTTCCTCTCTACAAACTTCTTGGAGCCAGCAAGCCCTACTTCGACAAGATACCCACCAGGGCATCTGTCGGTATCGACGACCCCAAGGCAATGGCTGAAAAGGCGGCAATGCTCCACGAGATGGGCTTCGGCGGCATCAAGATGAAAGTAGGTCTTGAGCCGATCAAGGACATCGAGAGGGTAAAAGCCATCCGCGACGCCATCGGACCTGACATGCTGATCGATATCGATGTCAACGGCGCTTACAGGGCCAAGGAAGCAGTCTACATGCTCAGAAGAGTTCAGGATTGCGGCAACATAATAGTTGAGCAGCCTGTAGGACGCGACGACTACGAAGGAATGAAGTACGTACGTGAAAGAGTCGACATTCCTATCGGAGCCTGCGAGGCGGCGCTTTCGCAGCAGCAGATCATGCGTCTTATCAGAATGGACGCCTGCGACTTCTTCAACTTCAAACCGACGCGTTCCGGCGGTATCTTCCCGGCCAAGCAGGTAATGCACATGGCGGAAGCTGCCGGCAAGTTCATAGTGCTCTCCGAGCAGCTCGGATCCAGCGTAGAGCTGTCCGCAGTAGGACACCTCGCGTTCTCGACTCCGACTATAATGATCCCGGGCGGATACGCAGCGGGCGTTATGGGAATGGCCGGAAGATTCACTACCGAAGGTTCAGACGCGGACATCGTCGACAACCCGATGCAGGTCAAGGGCGGCTGCCTGCTGCCTCCGACAGACAACCCGGGCCTCGGCGTAGACCTCGTGGAAGAGAAGTGGCGCAGATACCTTACCGAAGGCAAGGAGATCGTAAGACTGGGCAAATGTGACTGATCCGGATCATTTGCATCAATAAAGGATCAAGCTTTGAGTTCATCGTTTTTATAAGGAAGGATTAAAAAAATGACTACTCAAATGATTATTGCTGCAATACTGGTAATAGCTACCATAGTATTGTTCATTACCGAAGTCCTGCCGCTGTCCATCGGCGGTATACTGGGCATGCTGCTTCTCGTCATTTTCAAGATATTACCGTTCAATGACGCGTTCAGCTCCATAGCAAGTTCTACCGTAGGCATCTGCTTCGGTATGATGATCGTAAGCTCCGCCATGTTCGAGTCGGGCCTGGTGGACAAGATAGGCCAGGCAGCCGTAAAGCTGGCCAAGGGTTCCGAGAAGGCTCTTCTGTGGATACTCGTATGGCTGTGCTTCATACTTGCTGCATTCCTCTCCAACACAACAGTAGTAGTACTTGGATTCACCCTTGCTGCCGGCGTCGTTAAGGCGTCCCCGAACATCAAGCTCAGGAACATTGCGATGCCTATCGCATTCGCTACCTGCTTCGGCGGTCAGTGCACACTTATCGGAACCACTTCCAACCTGGTAGGATCCGGACTTCTCGAGGCTGCTACCGGTCAGGGATTCAAGATGTTCACCACCCTCCCGATCGGACTTCTCGTAGGTGTTCCCACCTGCCTGCTGATGTGCATACTCGGACCCAAGATCGGAAACAAGATCTGGGGAGACAGACCGGAAGAGAGCTTCATCGTTAAGGAAGGCAAGCCCGCTACCGACAAGAAGAAGATGATCATCATGGCCATCATCATGATCGCCCTCATCGTAGTTTGGGTAACCGAGCTGCTCGACCTTGCTACCGGTGCTCTGCTCGGCGCCTGCATCGTTATCATCCTCGGAATAGTAGACTTCAAGACTGCATTCCACGATGTAAACTGGAACATCTGCATCTGGCTGGGCATCATCCTTGCTCTGCCGAAGGCGATCACCAGCTCCGGCCTCCACAAGTGGCTTGCTGACAACGTTCTGAGCGTTGTCGACATGGCCGGAAAGCCGATGCTTGCATTCGCGTTCTTCATCGTATTCACCTTCATACTTACGCACCTGATCTCCAACTCCACCTGCGTAGGTATAGTACTTCCGATAGCCATTACGCTTTGCCAGGCTTCCGGTGTAAGCCCGCTTCCGTTCGCTGTCGGCATTACCGTTATTTCCGCTCTTGCCATCGCTACCCCGCTGGGCGCCGGATTCGTTGCCTACGTTGCCATGGCCGGTTACGGATTCAAAGACTTCCTCAGATACGGCTGGCTCTTCGCCGTTGTATCCTGCGTACTTGTAATAGTTGGAACTCCGCTGTTCTTCCCGTTCTAAAGACTTAAGAATACCGGAATCGGGCGTTGCAGGGTCTATACCCTGCAACGCTCATAAGTGGACCTTTTTACAAAATTATTAAACTACGATAACAACATGCAAAAGCTTGGATAAGTATAGCTGAAGCTGTTTATATAACCGTCAACTACAGATCCGACAGTAAGGAGGGGGATAAGAATGAAGATTCCCTATGAAAAGCTCACTTTCGACATAGTCGTCCTGGGCGGCGGCGCGGCCGGGTCGCTCGCAGCGATAAGAGCTAAGAAACTTGGAGCGAACGTGGCGTTCGTTACCAAGGAATCTGCTCTTGTAGGCGGAGCCACCATAATGGCCGGCGGCGGCACGAGCCTTACGCAGAGCCCGGGAGACAACGGAGACGTCTTCTTTAAAGACATAATGAAGTCCGGCCAGCAGATCAATGACAAGGGCCTTGTGCATATGGTCGCGGACAACTGCATGAAAGCGTTCTACGATCTGGAGAACTGCGATCTTCTGCTGGACAGGGATAATCTTAAGCACCAGGGATCGGCCTCGATGCATACCGTTAAGCAGGGCGAAGGTCACGCGTATCCCAGAGCTTATCTGGACAGAAGAGAGGCGCTGGGTTTCTGCCACGGATTGGCAAAGACGATAGAACGTCTGCAGATCCCGAGATTCACGGAGACCATAGCAGTTAAGATCCTTAAGGACAAGGACGGCAAACTCTGCGGACTCATCTGCTACAGCGTCATAGAGGGCAAATATCTGATCATCGAGTGCAAGGCGCTTGTAATGGCTACCGGCGGACTTGGCGCGCTGTACGAGGAGACAACGAACTCCACCGTACTTTCCGGGACAGGCTTTGCTCTGGCGTTCGATGCGGGAACGGAACTTAAGGACATGGAGATGGTTCAGTTCATGCCGCTCTGCTTCCCCTATCCTAAGATCAGGAGAGGCAAGATAATAGGCATGTGCTCGCTGCTCGGCCCGTCCGTAAAGCTCTACAACGGCCTCGGCGAAAGGTACATGCACAAGTACGATCCGGAGCGCAAGGAGTTCACCACAAGAGACATAGGCGCCCGCGGAAACTACACTGAGATCAAGGAAGGACGCGGCAATCCGGACGGCACCATTACGGTGGATAACCGTGGCTTCGATCCAGCCATACTCAACCGCTGGAAGACGGCTAACCCGTTCCGTTACCGTCAGTGCGTGCAGACCTACGGAAAGAAAGCCGGCAACTGGGAGGAGCCTTTCGAGGCAATACCTGCGCAGCACTTCTTCATGGGCGGAATAAAGATCAATACAAAGATGGAGACCGGAATTCCCGGACTGTTCGCCGTAGGTGAGTGCACCGCGGGAGTCCACGGAGCCAACCGCTTGAGCGGCGTTGCGTTTGCGGAGATATTCTCGCTCGGCCCAATAGCCGGACAGAGCGCATTCGATTATTTCAAAGACGCACAGGCGCCCAAGTTCGACGAAAAGGCCGCCGAGGCAGCCGTAAAGGCTGTGGAAAAGCCTCTTGAAAGGCATGTTGCCAAGGGCTACCGTCCTTACGAGATAAAGCAGATGATCCAGCATGTCGTATCCATGAATCTTGGTCCGGTAAGAGTCGGACCGGAGATCGAGAGCGCAATAAAGGAACTGGAGAACATAAAGGACAACATCATTCCTAAGATGTACGTCAGCGATGGAGATCCGAGATACAGCAGAGAAAGACTGGACGCTCTGGAGGTTCCGCTGATGGTGGAAACTGCGCTCATGGTAGCAAAGTCCGCCGCAATGCGCACCGAGAGCCGCGGATCCCACTACCGCACGGATTATCCGGATAAGGATCCCGCATGGCTCAAGAACGTTGTGATAAGCCGTGGTAAGGACGGCGGCATGGAGCTTCGCACCGAAGCAGTCGCAGGGGAGGTACAGGCATGAAGGTAAAAGTAAATATCTACAAAGGCACTCCCGATTCCAAAGGCAAATACGTTACCTATAACATGGACGTTCCGGCCACCGACATGGTGCTGGACATACTCGAAAAGATCTACCACGAGTACGATCCGTCGCTGTCCTACCGCTATGCATGCGGCATAGCAAGGTGCGGCGAATGCGCCATGGTCATCAACGATGTTCCGTGCCTGGCCTGCGAAAGACAGATAGAACCGGAGATGACGATAAGGCCTTTGGATCTGCCGCTGATAAAGGATACCGTAATCAACAGGAGGCAGGTCTTCGACCACATCAAGGAGATCCTTCCCGAACCGGGAGACATAGACGACATCTACGACAGTTTCGAGGAGATGGACGAGGCTACCTCTCATCGCAAGATAGAGAACAGCATAAGGCTTACGACCTGCTTCGAGTGCATGATATGCCAGTCCATGTGTCCAAGATACCGTTCGGACGACCAAGGTTTCCCGGGACCGCTGGGACTGCTGTTCCTTACACAGATGAACGAGAACCCGGCTCAAAGACCGCTTTCGGAAAAGGATCTGGACATGCTTGCTGCTTCGTGCGTGGGGTGCGGAAAGTGCGCCAGGTTCTGCCCGGCGGAAAAGAAACCTCTGCATCTGGCCCTGGAGCTTCTTAAGCATCATCCGGCTAAGGCCGTTACCGCGCATATGGTGGACGGTAAGACGACAGTTCAGGAGGTGGACGAAAGTGTATAGAAAGATAGTGATACGGCCGGAGTCCTGCATAGGCTGCAGGAGCTGCGCGCTTGTATGCTCCTACGGACATTTCAAGGCTATATCTCCCAAGCTGGCGTCGGTAAAGGTCTATTCCATGGATGACTTTACGGAGATGCCGCTGATGTGCATGCACTGCGATGACCCTGAGTGTGTCAAGGTCTGCCCGACAGGGGCTCTTGCAAGAAACGAAAAGACCGGCGCTGTGGAGATCGACCACGATAAGTGCATACACTGCGGAAAGTGCGTAGCAGCGTGTAAACTGGGCAACATCCATAAAGCGTTCGGACTTACGATAAAGTGCGACCTTTGCGGAGGCTTCCCCAAGTGCGCCGCCGTGTGCCCTGCGGGAGCGATAGACTTCATAGAGGTAAAGGAAGAGGAGGAATAGCGACATGTACGGAATGCAGGGAAAACTCCTCGTTGTGGATCTGGCTGCAAAGACAGCCGAGGTCCGGGCCGTAAGGGAGGCCACATTAAAGAAATATAAGGGCATCGATGCTCTGGCAGAAAAGTTCCTGAAAAACGACGACATAGTCATAATGACAGGATCGCTGACGGGACTTCTGGGCCCGTGCACCAACAGGTACGGAATATACTGCGGCAAAGGGAAGAACGCACCCAAAGGTTCTTTGGCAGGTTTCTTCGGCGCGGAGCTTAAGCTTTGCGGATACGACGGAATGATGATCCGCGGCAAGGCAAAGTCTCCGGTGTACATAACGATCCAGGACGCTGTAATAAAATTCCGCTCCGCATCGGCGCTTGCAGGAAAGAACGTGGATGCAATAACAGCTGCAATAGCCGGAAAATTCCCGGTAAAAGCCGGTGTGCTGGTGATCGGCCCTGCGGCCGAGAAAGGCTGCGGGTTTGCAGCAGTCATAGGCGACAGGCTCTACAGCGGTCCGGCGGGATCCGGCGCTGCATTCGCAGCTAAGAATCTTGTCGGAATAGTCGCTAACGGAAGCGGCGTCATCGAGACCGCGGAGCCGGCCAAGTACTGGGATCTGGCCATGGCCGCAAGGAAGAAGGCCGCTCAGTCCAAGTTTGCCATAGCTCTTGGAAGCGCGGACGCCAAAGTATCCCGCGCTGCGGCAGAGAACCTTCAGGCAAGGCCTCTGGCAGGTTACAGGAATCTGGAGCGCAGGCTGGACTGGGACAAAGAAGAACCGGTCAGCGTCGTAAGGCGCAGAGGCTGCTACAGCTGCGCGATAGGATGCAGAAAACAATATAAGATAGAGATCGGAAAGTATAAAGGGGTTGTGGAGTCTCCTGCGCCGGAGTTTGCAGGGGTATTCGAGGATGAGTGCCTGGTAAAGGATACCGGAGCTCTCCTCAGGGCCTACGAGCTTTGCAGAAAGAACGGTATGGATCCGGCGGAGTGTGCGGCGTTTGCAGGCAAGGCGCTAAGAAAAGCCCGCTGCACCGGAAACGCAAAGGCCATGCTGGATGCTGTAAAGGACGCCGTTTCCGGTGGAAAGCGTACAAAGCCGTCCGCTGCCTCCGGTTACGGATTTGCAGCTGTAAGGAACCAGGAAGCGCTCGATCTGGCAATGGACAGAGGAATGTGTCCGTTCGCGGCGGTATCGCTTAATGCGTCCGAGCTTAAGGCGCTGACGGCGGCAGCCGAAGGAAAGGAGTGAGGCATATGGCAGATAAGATACTCAAGGAGATAATAGACCGTTATCCCAGGGAGAGACGCTATGCTCTTGCCGTAATGCAGGATATGCAGAGGCATTATTCCTACATACCCAGAGAGGGGCTGGAGCTCCTGGCCGGGCACGTAGGCTGCAAGGTCGCAGAACTCTATTCCATGGCCACGTTCTACAAGGCTCTGTCGCTCAAACCGCGCGGAAAGCACATAATAAAGCTTTGCAACGGTACGGCGTGCCACATCAGAGGCTCCGTGAATCTGATAAACGGTATCAACAGGGAACTGGGGATCGCGCCGGGAGAAACTACGGAAGACGGAGAGTTTACACTGGAACTGGTCAACTGCCTCGGATCCTGCGCACTGGCGCCGGTAATGGTCGTAGACGAGACATATTACGGCAAGATGACGCTCGAGAAGCTCCCGTCCATCCTGGGCGAATACAGAAAGGAGGCGAAGTAGATGACCCGCACTGTATTGGTGTGCTGCGGCACAGGCTGCCTCGCTAACGGAAGCAAAGCCATAGCGGATAAGTTCGAGGCTCTCATAGCCGAAAAGAAGGCGGACGCCAGAACGGAATGCTTCGTAAAGCGCACCGGCTGCAACGGCTTCTGCGAGAACGGTCCTCTGGTAAAGATAATGCCCGACGACATCATCTACTACAAGGTGAAGCTTTCGGACGTAGAAGAGATAATAGATACCACGCTCATAGGCGGAAAACCTGTAGAAAGGCTGCTGTACAAGGACGACAAGGGCCGTCCGGTAACAAAGCAGGAAGAGAACCCGTTCTACGCTCCGCAGCTTAAGACTGCGCTTAGGAACATAGGATTCATCGATCCGCTTAAAGTGGAAGACTATCTGGCTGCAGGCGGTTATGAAGGCCTTAAGAAGGCGCTCACCATGACCCAGGACGAGATAATCGAGGAAGTAAAGCAGTCCGGCTTAAGAGGCCGCGGCGGCGCAGGCTTCCCGACCTGGAGGAAATGGCAGACCGCCAGGGAGCAGAATGCGGAAGTAAAGTACGTAGGCTGCAACGGCGACGAAGGCGACCCCGGCGCGTTCATGGACCGTTCTGTTCTGGAGGGCGATCCGCACACAGTCCTGGAGGGTCTTGCGATAGCGGCCCTTGCAGTAGGCGCGGAGGAAGGATTCCTGTATATAAGAGATGAGTACGCTCTTGCGGTCAAGAACGTTACCGCAGCCATAAAAGACGCCGAGGCCCACGGATTCCTGGGCGACAACGTTATGGGCAGCGGCAGGAAGATAAAGTTCAGCGTTGTCCGCGGAGGAGGCGCTTTCGTGTGCGGCGAGGAGACCGCGCTGATCGCTTCCGTAGAAGGCAAGGTCGGAGAGCCTAAGCCGCGTCCGCCGTTCCCGGCGATAAAAGGCGCGTTCGGCGCTCCCACCACAATAAACAACGTAGAGACACTGGCCAACCTCCCGGTGATACTTCGCGACGGCGGAAAGAAATTCGCTTCCGTAGGAACCGAAGGATCCAAGGGAACCAAGGTATTTGCTCTTGTAGGCAAGGTAAAGAGAACAGGTCTTGTGGAGATACCCATGGGCGTTACTCTGCGCCACCTGATCTACGACATAGGCGGCGGGATCCAGGGCGACAGACCGTTCAAGGCAGTGCAGACCGGCGGACCTTCCGGCGGATGCATACCGGAGAACATGCTGGATCTTCCCGTAGATTTCGATACTCTTAAGGCCAAGGGAGCCATGATGGGTTCCGGAGGCATGATAGTAATGGACGACAGAAGCTGCATGGTGGAAGTCGCCAGATATTACATAGAGTTCCTGGCGGAGGAGTCGTGCGGAAAGTGCACGCCTTGCCGCGAGGGACTGCGCCAGATGCTGGGAATACTTACCGACATCTGCGAAGGCAGAGGCAAGAAGGGCGATATAGAGCTTCTGGAATCCATAGGAGAAATGATGCAGGATGCATGCCTGTGCGCTCTCGGTAAGACAGCGGCCAACCCCGTCCTTACCACCATCAAGTACTTCCGCGACGAGTATGAAGCGCACATAAGCGGTCACAGATGCCCCGCGGGAGTCTGCACGGCGCTTACAAGCTTCAAGGTGGAAGCGGACAAGTGCAAGGGCTGCACCATGTGCGCCAAGGCTTGCCCGGTGGGCGCCGTAAGCGGAGAGGTAAAGAAGCCTCATAAGATAGACCCTGCCAAGTGCATAGCCTGCGGAAGCTGCAGAGAAGCCTGCAGGTTCGGAGCGATAGCCACCGAAGGGAGGAAAGGAAAATGATCATTACGATAGACGGAAAAGCCTGCGAATGTGAAAAGGGAGAATTCCTTCTTCAGGTAGCTAAAAGAAACGGCATAGACATTCCCACGCTGTGCCATCACGACGGACTTCCCGGCCAGGCGGCCTGCAGAGTCTGTCTGGTAGAGGTGAAGGACGGCGGCAGGAGCCAGGTAACGGCTAGCTGCGTCTTCCCGGTAGACCACGAGATAGAAGTATCTACCAACAGCCGGAAGGTAAAGGAAGAGCGCGGCATGGTTCTGGCGCTTCTGCGGATGAGAGCTCCGGGCAGCGAGGTCATCGCAAACATGTGCGAAGCCTACGGCGCGCCTAAGATCGGAAGGCTCAAACCTGTGGTGGACGGCGACAAGTGCATACTCTGCGGACTTTGCAAGAGAGCCTGCGCAAGCCTTGGAAACGGCGCCATAGAAACTCTTATGAGAGGCACCCAGAAGTATGTAGGCACTCCTTACGACCAGCCCTCTGCGGACTGCATAGGCTGCGGAAGCTGCGCCGAGGTCTGCCCCACCGGCGCCATAGAGATGAAGGATGAGAAGGGCGTAAGGACCATCTGGGGAAGCGAGTTCCGTCTGGTCTACTGCCGCGAGTGCGGAAAGCTTATAGGCACGGAAGAATACATGAAGGCCGCCGGCAACACGGACGATCTTTGCGACGACTGCTAGGGCAAGCAGACAGCCGGAATGGTTAAGGACTTCCTTAGACAAAAATAAACGGAAACGCTTTGTCCTATGGTATAATCGACACATAATGCCAACGCCGTATCGCAGGGTACAGGAGCTGAAATGACAAAAACACTTGTAAGGACATTCATAGCGGTAGCGAAATACAAAAGCATATCCAAGGCCGCAGCAACGCTTTACATATCGCCTCCTGCCGTAAGCAAGCAGCTGTCTTCCTTCGAGAAGGAGACAGGGGTTGTGTGCTTTAAGCGCATGCCCAACGGAATGAATCTTACCCCCGGAGGCAAGATCCTGCTGGATTACTACGAAAAGTCCGAAGAGGAGTTCCGCGCTGCAGTCGACAGAGCCAGGGCAGCTAACAACCTTACGAATTCGGTGCTCAGGGTGGGAGTCCGCGAGGACTGGAACATTGCGGACGTGTTCCCGGAAGCTCTTGCCGAGTTCCGCAAGATGTATCCCGGGATAGACATAGCTCTTAACATTTTCCGCGACGACGCTCTGATATCCGGTCTGATCAACAAGTCCCTGGACTTCGTTGTGGCGACAAAGAACTGCATAACCCGCAACAGAAACGTTCCCTACTATCCGCTCACGACCATAACCAGGGGACCGCTGATGGCGGCGGATCACCCGCTCGCAAAAAAAGAGGATCTGAACATAGGAGATCTTAAGGACGAGCTGTTCTTCCTGGTCCATAAGGCGGACGAACCGGAAGGAAAGAGCGGCGCGCACGAACTGCTTAAGGCTTCGTGCGAGAAATACGGCTATGTTCCTAAGGTACAGTTCGTGCCGAGCGTAATTTCCGCGTATTCCATGGTCCTGGATAAACGGGGCGTAATAATGGTAAGCGACTGGACCATACAGCGCTACAATCCGTCCTATAAATATGTGCCGCAGGACGAATGCAGCATAGAGATAGGGGCAAGCTGGCTCCCCGGAGATCTGGGCACCGTTAAGCAGAGCTTCTACAGCTGCTTAAAAGACAGCTTTGCGGAATAGGGCGCCGCGTATCGGAAACTGTCCGCTGCGCAGAAGATCATAAGTTGGTTCAACAGGCTCCACCCTGAAAAGCGGGGCCTGTTTTATTGTTGTAGTATTTGTCATTAGCAGCGGTTTCTGCTATATGGGAAAAGTATATTGTGGCAAGTTCTTTAGGCTAATTGACGCAGAAATAAAAAAAAGATAACATTTGTATACGGAAAGTTAACAGCAAACTTTTCGATAATACCATAACATTGCCATACATAAATACGGTGCATTAAAGATCATGTGGAAACGGGTACTGGCATTACTCATAATAATCGTTTTAGTCTTATCGTCCTGCGGTCATAAAAGCCAGAAGCCATCTGTTGATCTGACTGGTATCCCGCTTATTGACGGGATAGATATCAGCGGCTCAGATCCTATAGATGCTCAGGAATTCAGTTTCCGGTATGAGGGAAGGGTATATCATTGTTATCTTTGTTTCGACAATACGGATGATATCAAGTTGCCTTCAGATCTGACAATTGACGACATCGTTGCATACAGCATTATGGATAAGGACGTGCTGTATCATGCTGCGTTCAGCGGTCTTTCAGACGAGGAATGGCTGGTGAGTTTTTGGGAGAATGGAAGCAAAGGAAAAGTATTGGCTAATAATATCTATATTGTTTGGAAGAGTGATGAAATAAATACGACGCCGGACTGGCTCAATGAATTTAAAAAGAGCAGAGAATAGAAGCTGCAGCCGAAGCGTTGATGATATGAATTAATTAGAGGCTCCACCCTGAAAAGCGGGGCCTGTTTTATTGTCCTTGACCGTTCAGCCGTTTATTTTATATAATATCTGTTAACCTATTATTCATTAACAGAGGACAAAAGATGAGTTCGTTCAAAGAGTTTCTTAAAAGAAAAGACATAGAAGTATCCTTTAAGCGTTACTGCATAGACGCACTCGGAGCCATGGCTCAAGGGCTGTTCTGCTCGCTGCTTATAGGCACCATAATCAATACCATAGGCACGCAGTTCCACATTCCGTTCCTTATGGTCTCGGTGGCTACGGTCGCGGACGTGGAATATACGGTGGGCGGCATAGCTACCGCAATGAGCGGCCCGGCTATGGCTGTGGCGATAGGTTACGCGCTCAAGTGCCCGCCGCTGGTGCTGTTCTCCATGATAGCCGTGGGCTTTGCTTCCAACGCTTTAGGCGGAGCAGGCGGTCCTCTGGCGGTACTGTTCGTTGCCATAATAGCCGCGGAGTGCGGCAAGGCGATCTCCAAGGAGACCAAGGTAGATATACTCGTCACCCCGCTGGTGACGATAGGAATAGGAGTATTCCTTTCCTGGCTGATAGCCCCGCCGATAGGCAAGGCAGCCATGTGGGTGGGCAACCTTATAATGTGTGCTACGGATCTTCAGCCGTTCCTTTTGGGAATACTCGTTTCCGTGGTCGTGGGCATGGCTCTTACGCTGCCCATCTCTTCCGCTGCCATCTGCGCGGCACTGGGCCTAACCGGCCTTGCCGGAGGCGCCGCAGTTGCGGGATGCTGCGCCCAGATGATAGGTTTTGCCGTAATATCCTTCAAGGAGAACCGCTGGGGCGGACTGGTGTCCCAGGGCATAGGAACGTCCATGCTCCAGATGGGCAACATAGTAAAGAA
>JAFWVZ010000137.1 GCA_017523605.1 Bacillota bacterium
AGCACGCAGCCAAAAAGCTCGCGGCCGGTCATCGCTTCATTCAGCATCACCCAGCCCGCCAGAGCCGCGAACACGGACTCAAGGCTCATTATCAGCGACGCCGCCTCCGGCTTGGTGCGCTGCTGGCCCATAAGCTGCAGGGTGTACCCTATGCCCGCGGACACGAATCCGCAGTACGCGATGGATATCCTGGCGTCCCAGATCTGTGTAAACGTGGGCGTCTCCGCTATGAAAGCCCATATCGTGGAGAACACGAACGACACGAAGAACTGCAGGAAGCTCATCTTTACGGCGTCAGCCTTGGGCGCAAAATGGTCCGCGCACACGATGTGACCCGCGAACACGAACGCGCAGCCTATTACGTACGCATCGCCCTGCCCTATGGAAAAGCCCTCCTTGATGCACAGGAGGTACATTCCGACAGCGCCTATCAGCACCGCCAGCCAGGTCCTGATGCTTACGCGGCGTCTGAATATGACCGCGCCGTAGATAGGCACCAGCAGCATGTACATTGCCGTTATGAACCCGGCCTTGCCCGCCGTGGTGTACTGCACGCCTATCTGCTGAAGGTTGTTGGCTATGGTTATCGCTATTCCGCAGCCTATGCCGCCTTTTATCGTGTTTGAGTCGAACCCGAACGCGTCCTTAGGACCGCGGACAATGATCACCAGTATCGCAAGAAACACGGACGCCAGAAGGCATCTGGAGGCCATGAAGGTGACCGGCGTAACGTGATCCATGCCTTCCACCTGGAACACAAAAGCAACGCCCCACACGAATGCGGCGCCCAGCAGCATGAAGCTTCCTGCCAGACCGTTGCTTCTTTCCTTTGTCATGTTCCTGCCTGTTTCCGCCAATGCTTGCGCCGACTGTAATGCCGGCGATGTCTTTAGCTGTGCTGCCGCCGGCCAAAGCCGCCGATGCTTGCAACTGATTTTCAGTGCGATTTCTTACACGCTTGTGTTTCAAGGCCTTTCAGCCTGCAACAAAAAAGCAATATGTAGCGATTATAGCACCAAATGCTCTTGCCCGCAATTTTCTTTTAGTGTATTATTAATGTACGCTTTAGTCCGGACGCGCCCCAAAGGGTCGTACGGACGGACTCTACCGCGGCAGCAGGCTGCCGCACAGCAGACAAGATCGCGGCTCCGCGCCGCTGCAGAAGATAAAGGAGACAACATGTTCGGAAAGAAAAAGGAAGAGTACCAGGCCCCCGTCGTGGAAGAGCCCGTACAGGAGATAGTAAAGCCGGAACCTAAGCCGGAACCCAAGCCCAGCACCATCATAGGCAAGGGCGTTGTAGTCGTAGGCAATTTCGACTCCAAGGAGCCTATCGAGGTCCTCGGCACCATCCGCGGAAACATCAGGTCCACCAGCAAGGTAAGCATCAGGGAGAACGGTTCCCTCGTAGGCGAAGCCGCGCTCAGATCGCTGGATCTGGAAGGCCGCATAGAAGGCACCGTACTCTGCTCGGACGAGACCTTCATCCGCTCCACCGGAGCTCTTAAGGGCAACCTGTCCACCGCAAGCCTGCGCACGGACGAAGGCTCCGCGTTCGAAGGCAAGCTCAGCATGGTACCCAAGCCGCCGGTAGTAAAGGAGCCGGAACCCGTTGCCGACGCCCAGCCCATAGAGGACGCACAGCCCATAGAGCAGTAAACGGAACATCTGCAAGAATACCCGGGCCGCTAAGTCGGTCCGGGTTTTTTCATACAGCAGATCAAGCAATCCCTTGTTGACAAGCCCGCCGCAAAAGCGTATTATATACACAATCTTTTGAAAGGAAAGTTGTATGAGAATCACAAAATCCTCATCTTCATCGTCTTCTTGCTCCAGCTCCTCCTGGGTGCTGATGTTTTGATTGCGAGCTTTCCTGGTTAGATAACACGATCAACGGCCGGAAGCTTGCACTTCCGGTTTTTTATAAGCGCTTGGTGCTGTTCTTCCAGGGCCGATGCTTTGGCGGTCTGCAGGACAATAACCCTTGGCGGTCCGAAAAGCCGCACGCAGTGCTTTCCGTCCGGTCGTAAAGTCTAAAGAGGTGACCAATGGAAGAAAGAGTCTACAATTTCTCGGCAGGGCCAAGCCAGATGCCGCTTCAGGTTCTGGAGCAGGCGCAGAAGGACCTTCTGTGCTATCCCGGTGCCGGCGCGTCCGTTCTGGAGATGAGCCACCGCAGCAAGTCCTTCGACGCAATAATCGACACCGCCGAAGAGGATCTTCGCAAGCTGATGGCCGTACCGGACGACTACGCGGTGCTGTTCCTTCAGGGCGGCGCCACCACCCAGTTCTCGGCAGTCTGCATGAACCTGGCCCATCAGGGCGAAACCATGGCGTTCATCAAGTCCGGCCAGTTCGCCGGAAAAGCCATGGACGAAGGCGCCCGCTGGGGCAACGCCGTATGCGTGGCAAGCTCCGCGGACGAAAAATACACCTTCATACCTAAGATAGGCGAAGGCTCGGAGGCGCAGCCCTTCCCCGCGGACGCAAAGCTTCTGCACTTTACCGGAAACAACACCGTTTTCGGCACAACGTTCTGGAACCTTCCGCAGATACCGTCCTTTGCAAAGGACGCAAGGCTTGTGGGCGACTGGTCGTCTGCCATCCTGGGAGTAAACATAAACGTTTCTGACTACGACCTTATCTACGCCGGAGCGCAGAAGAACATCGGCCCGGCAGGCGTCACCGTAGTGATCCTTAAAAAAGAGCTCCTGGAGCGCCAGATCGACCCGGTAGTTCCCATAATGCTGCGCTACGCGCCGGCGGCCAAAGCAAGGTCCATGTACAACACCCCGCCGTGCTTCTCCATCTACGTGTCCGGACTCATGTTCAAGTGGGTGCAGGCTCAGGGAGGCGTTGCCGAGATGGAGCGCAGGAACAGGGAAAAAGCCGGTCTGCTGTACGATTTCATTGATAATTCAACGCTTTACAGCAATCCGGTCCGTAAGGAAGACCGCTCGATAATGAACGTTGTGTTCCGTCTTCCGGACGATCAGCTTACTGGCGACTTTATTTCAGTTGCAGCATCCAAAGGCCTTATAAACCTTAAGGGACACCGCGCCAACGGAGGCTGCAGAGCCAGTCTTTACAACGGAATGCCGCTGGAAGGCGTAAAGAAGCTCATAGAAGTAATGAAAGAATTCGAGCTTGCCAACAGGTAGACATCGCCGGTCGGCGCAGGCCGCCGAAAACAAGCAGATACGGTGCAATCCGCCGAAAACAAACAGATACGGCGCAGGCCGCCGAAAACAAGCAGATACGGTGCAAGGCCCCGGAAAACAAGCAGATACGGTACAATCCGCCGAAAACAAACAGATACGGCGCAGGCCGCTTAGGAGGATAAAATGAACAATATTCTGGTCCTGAACAACGTTGCCAAGGAAGGCATAAACGCGTTCGATAAAAACAAATATACGCTCAGCGGGGACGTAAAGTCTCCGGACGCCATACTTGTCCGCTCCATGCCTATCCACGACAGGGAATTCGGTCCCGAGCTCAAGATAATCGCGCGCTGCGGCGCAGGAGTTAACAACATCCCCGTAGAACGCTGCACACAGCAAGGCATCTGCGTGGTCAACTGCCCCGGCGGAAACGCCAACGCGGTAAAGGAACTTACCATCGCGGCCATAATCATGAGTATGCGTCACGGCTACCAGGCCATGACCTGGGTGCGCGGCCTTTCGGACGAGGACTCCGCCTACGGCAAGAACGTGGTGGAATCCGGCAAGGAAAAGTTCCGCGGACCGGAGATCATGGGCAAGAAGATCGCTGTCATCGGCGTCGGCAACGTAGGATCGCGTGTGGCAAAGGCCTGCCACGACCTTGGAATGAAGGTGGTCGGCTACGATCCCTACCTGTCGCACAGCAGATACCTGGAGCTTGGCGCCTATCTGGACTTTGCCCCCAGCTTCGAGGAAGCGATAAAGGACGCGGACGTAGTTACCGTGCATCCACCGCTCAACGAGGAGACCAAGGGCATGGTGGACGCTAAAGCTGTCGCCCTTATGAAGGACGGTGTTTACCTTGCTAACTTTGCGCGCGGCGGAATAGTGGACGGCGACGTCATCTGCGACGCCCTGGAAAGCGGCAAGATCGCCGGCTACGCCACGGACTTCCCCACCCCCCGAATGAAGAAGATGGACCAGGTGTTCTGCACTCCGCATCTTGCAAGCGGCACCCCGGAGGCCGAGATCAACTGCGCCATAATGGCTGCCCGCCAGACCATAGACTACATAGAAAACGGCAACGTGCTCAACTCCGTTAACCTTCCGGACGTTAGCTTTGCCCGCGCGGAGGGCGACCGCATTACCGTCATCCACAAGAACAAGGTAGGCATGCTGGGCCTCATGACCGAAAAGATAGCCGCCATGGGCATCAACATCGAGAACCTTGTAAACAAAGCCCGCGAAGACGTTGCCTACACCATACTGGACTTCAACACGGAAGTCCCGCAGGCCCTGGCTGACGCCCTGGAGGCAATAGACGGCGTGATTCGAGTAAGGATAATAAAGTAAGCGCAATGCGCTTGACGCGTCTGCGCCCCGCTGATAAACTATTGATACAAAGGTGCTGCCGGAAGACGGTCAGCCCTTAAAGGTTTAGATCACAGAGTGACCGCATCTTATCAGGGTGGCGGTCACTTCTGTTTTTTGCCGTTGCTGCGGGATCAGTCCAGGTATTCCAGGATCTGTCTCCAAGCCTCGAGCAGGCGCTCCATGTTCCACGCGGCATTGGCCGGCGACGTGGACGGCAGGCATATCGCAGGGCGCCCGGTCTGCGGAAGGCAGTACTTTGTGTAGATCTCGTGCGACTTCTTTCCGTTGGTAAAGACCGCGCGGATGTCGGCCGCCGCGAATAGCTCCGTAAAGTCGTTGGGCACAACGTTGGTTATGGAGCTGTCGCTGGAGCCCTCTATGTCGCAGGAATGTATGGAATCCCAGGCCGCAATGTGATGGCGCCGAAGCATGTCCGCCTTCTCCGGAACGGTCCGCGGAACCGGTTCGCCGAACATCTCCGCCAGCAGCTTCCAGAAGCGGTTCTGCGGGTGGCCGTAGAAAAACCCGCTCTCCCTGGACTTTACCGAAGGGAAGCTTCCAAGTATCAGTATTCTGGATGTTCCGTCGTAAAACGGCGGGATGGGATGTACTATGTGCTGCATTTATCTGCTTTGCGTCTCACTGATCGTTCGGCCGGACCCAGAAGCCCCTTCTGATCAGCGCTTCCTTATTACCGCCAGGACAAGCGTAAGCACGAACAGGACGGCCGCGATGGGGATGCCTATCTTAAAGTAGCGCAGGATGGGCCCAATGTCTGCCGCGGTTATGCTGCGGGGGTCGGCTGGATCCACGAGTATCTTAAGCTCCATGCCTTCCTTGTAGCTCGGCATGTAGACGCCAAGTTCCCGGTCGTATTTTTTGCCGTCGACGGTGTATTCCACATAAACGTGATTGGTCTCGTTTCTCTCATTGCCGGGGCCGTATTCCACTTCGGTCTCGATCTTGCGGATGACGCCGGTGGTCTCGTTCCAGTCCTTGGGATGGCCGGAGCTTATAACTGACAGGACTACAACGAATGCGATAAGGACTATCAGAAAGAATATCGGAGTGCCGAATCTGCCTAGAATTCTGCGGGTCATGGGGTTTTACTTCCTTTTCTGTTTTGTGCATAACAAAGAGCAACTAATAATTAGTTGCTCTTCTTTCCGGTGTTTCTTAATTTACTTCTTGGGTACCAGTTTCTCCGTGCCGCCCATGTAAGGCTGAAGTGCCTTGGGGATGCGTACGCTGCCGTCTGCCTGCAGGTTGTTCTCCAGGAACGCTATCAGCATGCGGGGCGGCGCCACTACTGTGTTGTTGAGGGTGTGAGGCAGGTAGTTGCCCTTTTCCTTGTCGCGGACGCGTATGCCAAGG
>JAFWVZ010000138.1 GCA_017523605.1 Bacillota bacterium
ATGTTTTGCCATTCAAATAGAAGCCGTATTCGTAACCATTGTCCAAAAGTTCTTGTTTCAACAGCTTGCATGTTTCTTTTATCAACATTGCTATTTCTCCGTCAAGCTCCGATTTACTCATTTCTTTGTCATCAATACCACCGTCTCCACATGCAGCGTTCCGGGGAACATGTCCACCGGGGTCGCTTCGATAAGACGGTAGCCGCTGCCATCGCAGAGCACCTTAAGGTCTCTGGCCAGCGTGGACGGATTGCAGGACACGTAGACCACCCTCTGCGGCGCTATCTTAAGGACCGCTTCCAGAAGGCTCTTCGCGCAGCCAGCCCTGGGAGGATCCAGAACGACTACGTCAGCCTTTACTTCCTGAAGTTTGGTGTCGATCACATCCTCCGCCCTTCCGCATACGAAGGTTGCGTTAACTATGCCGTTGATGACGGCGTTGCGGTTGGCGTCCAGCACCGCAGGTTTTACGCTCTCCACGCCTATAACGCGGGCGCACTGCCCTGCCATGGAAAGTCCGATGCTCCCTGCGCCGCAGTATAGGTCCAGAAGGCTCTCAGAGCCCGTCAGACGCGCGTATTGCTGCGCTTTGGTATAAAGTATCGAACAACCTTCTGAATTGACCTGATAGAAGCTCTGAGGGCTTATCTCGGTCTTGAGCGTTCCGACCCCGGTAACGATCTCGTCCTTAAGGATGCGGCGGTCCGAAACGAAACCTCCGTCCCTGTCTTCCTTTATCGTCATCACCTCGCCGGCTCGGGACGTACGCACCACAAGCCTGGTGAAATACTTCTGAGTAGGTTTAAGCTCCGCGCGGACGCGCTCCACGGTATCCATGGCAGCCTGCTGCTGGATGACGCAGTCCCTGGGCTCCACAATGCTGTGGGTTCCGCGCTTAAGGTAACCCACCTTGTTTCCGGATATCGCGAACTCTGCCTTATTGCGGTAGCGAAGCGGCATGGGGAAGTCCGAGTCAATGTCCTGCGGCATGGCTTCCGCGCCGTCCTTAGCGAAGATGATGTCCCTCAGAACGTAGTCTTCACCTGCCTTAAAGCCTCCGATGCGGAGCAGAGCGTCCTCCACATGCTTTTGCTTAAGCGCCAGCTGGGCTTTGTAGTTAAGTCCTATTATCGGGCACCCGCCGCATTCCGCGGAATACGTGCACGCAGGCTCTATCCTGTCCGGCGAAGGCTCTGCGATGCGCAGCAGCACTCCTTTTGCGGATCTGGAACCTTTCTTAAGCAGTATTTCCGCCTCTACGGTGTCTCCCGGAAGCGCTCCCGGAACGAAGACTACCATTCCGCCTTCGGTCCTTCCTATTCCCTCTCCGTCCGAGCTGATGTCCGTTATTCTTATGATATCCATAGTCGACCTTGTTAAAAGCCTCTTGCCGTGATACAATGCTAAATTGCCATCTGTTGATGACCTTGTATTTAGTATAATCTAAAAGCGCAAATTATGCCACAGGCAAGCATTTGAAGAGTAGTTTCGAATCAAAACAGAATAGACGCAGAAACATTATCTGGGCGCTGGCGTTCGTGGTGATAGCCGCAGCCTCCGTTTACGCTGTAAAAAAGGTAAGCGGAGAGTTTTCTATAACAAAGCTTCGAGAACTGCTGCGCGGCGCGTCCCCCATTCCGGTGATCCTGTCGTTTGCGGCGCTTGCAGGCTTCTTCATATTCCAAGCGCTGTCGCTTAAGACTCTTCTTAAGTCCTTCGGCCAGGAGACGAGTCTTGCAAAGAGCATCGTTTTCGTTTCTACGGATCTGTATTTCTCCGCCATTACGCCTTCCGCTACAGGCGGTCAGCCTGCATGCGGATATTTCATGGTAAGAAGCGGCATACCCGCAAGCTGCGTTACGGTCTGCCTGGTGTTCAACCTGGCCATGTACACTCTTTCGATAATAATCATAGGGATCGCAAGCATCCTGATAGCTCCCGGAATATTCAACTACTTCAGCACGGCGGCAAAGATACTTATACTTCTCGGCGCGTTCGGGCTTGCCATGCTTGCTCTTCTCGGAATTGTAATTACCATTAAGCACAGCGCTATAGACCGTCTGGCATCCATCGTCATGAAGATCGGAAAAAAACTGCGCCTCATAAAAGGACGCAGCGACGAAGTAAGCATACTCCAGTGGGTGGAAGATTATAAGGGCTACGCCAGCCAGCTGAAAGGCCACGGACCGGCCCTTGCAAAGTCCCTGCTCTACAATACGCTGCACAGGCTCTGCCAGATGTCCATAACCATGCTGATGTACATAGCGGTGACCGTAGGAGGATCCGCCGGCACGTGGACCGTGATCAGGCAGGGAGCGCTGCTTTTCGGCGCGCAGAGCCTTATAAGCATAGGTTCCACGTTCATACCTATCCCCGGCGCCATGGGCTATACGGACCTGATGATGCTCAACGCTTTCGGCAAGGTAATGACATACTCCGAAGCAGCAAGTCTGGAGCTGATGTCGCGTTCCATATCCTTCTATCTGTGCGTAATAATTGCGTTTCTGATAGTTATCATCTACTCCATACGAAGCAGAAAAAAGTCTTCTGATATTGAATGAAAAAGAGGCGGGAAATGTCCCGTCTCTTTATTTGATCCACATATTACATAATATTTGTTTTGTCGGAACCGTTCTGGCTAGATCCTGCCGCTTCTTCTGCGCTCCAGTTCGCCCAGGATCTTCTTCCTTAAGCGGATGTCCACGGGAGTTACTTCCACAAGCTCGTCGTCGTTTATCCATTCCAGAGCTTCTTCCAGAGAAAGGACTCTGGGCGGAGTAAGCTTTACGTTGTCGTCGGAACCGGCGGCGCGCATGTTGGAGATGTGCTTTGCCTTGCAGGGGTTTACCACCATGTCCTCGTTGCGGCTGTTCTGGCCCACGATCATGCCTTCGTAGACCTTAACTCCAGGCCCTATGAAGAACTGCATGCGCTCCTGCAGGTTGTTTATCGCGTAGGGAGTGGTGACACCCGGCTCCTGCGCTATTATGGCTCCTGCCATGCGCTGCGGGATCTCGCCCTTGTAATCCTCGTAACCTACGAAGCGGCGCACCATTATGCCCTCGCCTCTGGTCTGGTTGATGAACTGGCTGCGGTAGCCCATCAGGCCTCTTGTAGGCGCCGTGTATACCAGGCGGCTGCGGCCGTTCCTTGCGTCCATAGACTGCATTATGCCCTTGCGCAGATTGAGCTCGGAGATTATGGAGCCGGAATATTCGTCCGGAACGTCTATGACTACTTCCTCCACAGGTTCCTGCTTCTGGCCTTTGTCGCCCGCGCGGAGTATTACTTCCGGCTTGGAGACCGCCAGTTCGTAGCCCTCGCGGCGCATGTTCTCTATTAGTATGGAGAGATGGAGCTCTCCGCGGCCGGACACCTTAAAGCTGTCCGTGGTCTCGGTCTCTTCCACCTTAAGACCTACGTTGACTTCCAGTTCCTTGGCAAGCCTCTCCCTTATGTGTCGGCTGGTAACATACTTACCTTCCTTGCCTGCGAAGGGGCTCA
This sequence comes from Bacillota bacterium, assembly GCA_017523605.1. Lineage (GTDB taxonomy): Bacteria > Bacillota > Clostridia > Peptostreptococcales > Anaerovoracaceae > RUG13409. The sequence goes on from JAFWVZ010000138.1 coordinate 3,505, forward strand.
TGTTTACGATGAAGTTCATGGAGAGCGTGGGGTCTTCTATGGATATCGCGGGAAGTCCTATTATGTGGTCCTCCGTGCAGATCGTATCTCCTATGGTAATGTCCGGAATGCCGCACAGAACGCATATGTCGCCGGAGTGAACTTCCTGGACCGCGACACGCTTCATTCCTCTGTAGACGTAGCACTGGCTTATCTTGCGCAGAGCGTAGCTGCCGTCCGGCTTGGCAACGGCTATCTGAGTACCGGCCTTTACTACGCCGCTGTCTATGCGGCCTATGCCAAGACGTCCTACGTAGTCGTCGTAGCCGAGAGTAGAGATCTGCATCTGCAGGGGTTCAGAATCTCTGTCCGGATATGCACCGCACTGCTCTATTATCGTCTCGAACAGCGGAGTTATGTCCAGACCGCCCTGCCCCGCGGCGCTCTTCTTGATCTTTGTGCCGTCGGAAGCTTCTACCTTAAGACCTTCCACGTCCTTGGGGTCGCGGACTACTATTCCCTGGCGGGCTATTCCGTAGAGTATGGGGAAGTCCAGCTGGCGGTCGTTGGCGTCCAGGTCCATGAACAGTTCGTAGACCTCGTCCACCACCTCGGCTATGCGGGCGTCCTTCTTGTCTATCTTGTTTATAAGGAGTATGGGGTTAAGGTTCTGCTCCAGAGCCTTGGAGAGCACGAAACGTGTCTGAGGCATGGGGCCTTCGGAGCTGTCGACCAGCAGGATGACGGTATCCACAGTCTTGATTATGCGCTCCACCTCGGACGAAAAGTCCGCGTGGCCCGGAGTGTCCACTATGTTGATCTTGTAATCTCCGTGCATTACGGAGCAATTCTTGGAATATATGGTTATTCCGCGCTCACGTTCTATGTCGTCGGAATCCATTACGCAGTCCTTCATCTCTTCGTTCTCGCGGAACACGCCGCTCTGCGCAAGGAAAGCGTCCACCAGCGTGGATTTGCCTGCGTCTACGTGAGCTATGACTGCTATGTTTATGATCTTTTCCTTTGCCATCTTTGTGCCTTTCTTTTTTAACCGTGATAGTTTACCACAAAGTCAGGCGTTCTTCCACATTTACTTGAATTGTGGTACAATATTTTATTGACAAAAAGAAACATTTGCGTTTAAAAACGATACGAATAATGAAGAACTCCATCTTAAGAACAGTAATATGGATCATCCTGGCGGTGCTGGCGCTTATAATTCTTACGCCGGTGGCGATCATCTGCATGGTATTCGCCAAGGCCGAGCCGCTGGCCAAACCAAACGCTGTGGCAAAGTGGATAGTGGAAGTGCCGCTTACGTGGTTCCTGCGCCTGGGAGGCTGCGATTACAGCGTACGCGGACAGGAGAACCTTCCGGACGGTCCCGCCCTTTTCACCGGAAACCATCAGGGCAACTTCGACGTAGGGATCATACTTTCGGCATTCGGAGGGTACAAGGTCCCGGTCGCCAAAATAGAGGCAAAAAGAGTGCCGCTGGCTAACCTGTGGATGATGATGCTGCACGTGATATTCATGGACCGCAAGGATCCCCGGCAGTCCGCGGAATGCATGAACCTTGCCGCGGAACATCTTAAGGCGGGAAACAGCGTGGTAATATTCCCGGAAGGACACAGAAGCAAAGGCCCGCAAATGGATGAATTCAAGCCGGGAGCCTTTAAGCCCGCGCTCAAGGCCGGCGTACCGGTAGTGCCTTTCGTTATAAACGGAACGTACAAGTGCTTCGAGGAGCCCGGAAGGCTCACCAAAGCCCCGGTAACAGTTACCATACTTCCTCCGGTATATCCGGAAGAAGGCGAGAAGACCAAAGCGCTGTCCGCACGAGTGCAGCAGATGATACAAGACGAGCTGGACCGCCAGTCTGCATAGGAAATAAAAGACCCGGCAATACGTATGCCGGGTCTTGCTTTTGCAAAAAGGATCGTCCGTACCTGGGAGTGCGGACAGCGGACCGTCAGTTACAGAGACGTGGATCCTTCGGGCTTTGCTTCCGGAGCGGGAGCGGCCTTTGCCATGCGGCAGCTGCCGTTGAAGAATGCGCCGGGAACGGTGATCAGAGATCCTACCGTGATGTCGCCGGCAAAGCTTCCGGTAGCAGCGAACTGCATAAGCTCCGTGCAGTGCGCGGTGCCTTCGCCGGTTCCCTTAAGCTGGAGCTCGGAGCACTTGATGTTGCCCTTTACTCTTCCGCCCTCTGTAATGAGGACCAGATTGGTGGAATCTATGTCGCCCTCGAAAACGCCGTCTATGCGGATGGGCTTGTTGGTCTTAACGTTTCCCTTAAATCTTGTCTGGCCGCTGATAACGGTCTCTATGACTTCGGAGCTGAGGCTCACCATATTTGTGTTGTCAGACATATGTACTCTCCTTTACTCAGGTTATTCCTGCTAATTTGGTAATATACCACAAAAAAATAGTTCTTGCAATAACTTATGTTTTGGAGTATTATTCTAATGTTCACGCAGGTATGGCGGAATTGGCAGACGCGCACGGTTCAGGTCCGTGTGAAAGCGATTTCATGCAGGTTCGACTCCTGTTACCTGCACCACAGGGAACAGCCGGCATCAGCCGGCTGTTTTCTTGTGCGTGCAGCGTGATAAAAGGAGTCGAACCTTGAGAAGGCGCGATGCATAAAAAAGCCCGGACTTTTGTCCGGGCTTTTCATCTTTTCTGCATTGTTATCAGCCGTTCTTCTTTTCGCGGGCCGCTTTTATCCTTCTTATCGGATGAATCTTTACCAGCGCGATCACTATCACGACCAGTATTATCAGAACTATTAAGTTGTAGGACAGCCAGTATACGATGTTCTCCAGTCCGCTGAGAGTGTTTGCAAAACCTTCGGAGAAGCTCCTGCCGAGCCTCTGGAAGAATCCGGGCTGCTCGTCTATGCCGGTGTCGGGCCTTGCAACTTCCTTAAGCGTTATCTTTACCGTGGAGTAGCTTACCAGACTGTCGTACTTGTTTAGGGTACCTTGGTACTGGTTTATCTCGTACTCGTTCTCGGACAGCGCGTCCTCCAGCCTTATGATGTCCTCCATCTTTTCGGCCTTCTCCAGAAGAGCCTCGAGCCTGTCGTGCTTGTTCCTTAAGGTCTGGAGCTTCTGCTCGGTGTCGAAGTACTGCTCGCTTACGTCGGTCATCTTCTGGTTGAGAGAAACGACGTGGCACTCATCGCTCATTCCGGAGAGAAAGCTGCTGTAGTTCTCCGCGGGGACCCTTACGGTGTAGCTCGCGGATCTGCGGTATGTTGCGCTTCCGTTGCCGTTGTCTACGGTCTCGTTCTCTATGAAGGCAAAGTATTTGTCTGCCAGGGACTTGATGTATCCGCAGGTCTTTTCGAACTCCGTGCTCTGCAGCGACATGTTCGCGGTGTATATAAGCTTGGTGTTCTGAAGCTGGACAGGAAGCGTTCCGTTACTGTCCGGGGCGGTCTTGATGCTATCGCTGATGATGACCGGCTCCGCATCGGCCGGCATCTCCGCAGTCTGTCTTCCGTCTTTCTGTTCGTACTCGGTA
>JAFWVZ010000139.1 GCA_017523605.1 Bacillota bacterium
CCCCTTACCCCGGGCTTTGAGAGCGCGGAAGCCAACGACTTGGAAGGCATCAAGAAGCTGGCGCTGGAAAAGAAAGCGGCCGGAATCCTGATCGAGTGCGTTCAGGGCGAAGGCGGAGTCATAGCGCTGGACGCGGACTTCGTTAAGGGCATAGAGGCCTTCTGCCACGAGCAGGACATAGCCTTCATGGTGGACGAGGTCCAGACAGGCAACGGACGCAGCGGACAGTTCTACGCGTACCAGACCTTCGGCGTGCTGCCGGACGCAGTATCCACGGCAAAGGGACTGGGCGGCGGCCTTCCCATAGGCGCCGTGATGCTGGGCGAAAAGCTCCAGGACGTGCTTGGCCCGGGAGACCACGGCTCCACGTTCGGCGGAAACCCGGCGGTCTGCGCGGGAGCGGTCAACATCCTCGAGCGCATAGACGAGGATCTGCTGGCTTCGGTAAGGAAAAAGAGCGCGTACATATTCGGCGAGCTTAAGGGCGCCGAGGGCGTCGAGAGCGTCTCCGGCATGGGCCTGATGATAGGCATCAAGACCGTAAAGCCCGCCGCCGAAATAGTAAAGGCTTGCATGGACAAAGGAGTCCTTTGCATAACCGCGAAAGATAAAGTAAGGCTGCTGCCGGCTCTCAACATTCCCGAAGAGCTGCTTGCTAAAGCCATAGGAATAATAAAGGAAGTCTGCGCCTAAAGCGCAGCGCCCGGAGGATAAAATGGATCTTAAAGGAAAAAGCTTCTTAAAACTGCTGGACTTCAGCCCGGAAGAGATACTGGCCCTGATGGACTACGCGGACACGCTCAAGGCCCAGAAGAAAGCCGGCATTCCGCACAGGATGCACGAAGGCAAGAACATAGCCCTGATATTCGAAAAGACCAGCACCCGCACCCGCTGCAGCTTCGAGGTGGCAGCGGCGGACCTCGGAATGCACCCGGTCTATCTGGATCCGTCGTCCTCGCAGCTCGGCAAGAAAGAGAGCATCGCGGACACCGCAAGGGTCCTGGGACGCATATTCGACGGCATAGAGTACAGAGGCTTCGGCCAGGAGCGCGTGGAAGAGCTTGCTAAATACGCGGGAGTTCCGGTATGGAACGGCCTTACGGACGAGTTCCATCCCACCCAGATACTGGCGGACTTCATGACCATACGCGAGCATTTCGGAAGGCTTAAAGGCCGCAAGCTGGTATACATGGGCGACGCGCGCTTCAACATGGGCAACTCGCTTATGGTAGGCTGCGCCAAGATGGGGATGCACTTCGTGGCCTGCGCCCCGGAAAAGTACTTCCCGGCAAAGGATCTGGTGGACACATGCAAGGCCATAGCCGAAGAGACCGGCGCCGTGCTGGAGTTCGAGACCGATCCGATAAAGGCCGTGGAAGGCGCGGACGTGATCTACACGGACGTCTGGGTCTCCATGGGCGAACCGGAGGCTGTCTGGGAAGAACGCATAAAGGACCTTACGCCCTACCGCGTCACCAAAGCCCTGATGGACTCCGCCGGACCGCAGTGCCGCTTCATGCACTGCCTGCCCGCGTTCCACGATCTTAAGACGAAGACAGGCGAGGAAATGTACAAAAAGTTCGGCATCGACTGCATGGAAGTTACGGACGAGGTCTTTGAGAGCCCCCAGTCCATAGTCTTCGATGAGGCCGAAAACCGCATGCATACCATAAAGGCTGTAATGGCAGTCACACTGTGAGGCACCGATGGACGCGTATCTTGTGCTGGAAAACGGAAAAACATTCAAAGGAAAGCGCATAGGCTCGCTTAAGGACAGCTTGGGCGAGCTTGTCTTTACGACCGGCATGGAGGGGTACCTGGAGACTCTTACGGACCCCAGCTACGCCGGTCAGATAATAATGCAGACCTTCCCGCTGATAGGCAACTACGGAGTGATCCCTTCGGATTTCGAGGGGGGCTGCTTCGCAAAGGGCTACGTTGTGCGGGAGATCTGCGACGCTCCCAGCAACTTCAGGTCCGAAGGCGATCTGGACAGTTTCCTTAAGGCTCACGGCGTCCCCGGGATCTGCGGCGTGGACACCAGACAGATCACCAGGATCATAAGGGAGCAAGGCGTAATGAACGCGCGGATCTGCTCCGAAGTCCCGGAGGATCTTTCGGAAATAAAGGCCTACAAGGTTACGAACGCCGTCGCTCAGGTGAGCCGCAAGGACATCAAGGACTTCCCGGCCGCCGGCGAGGAAAAGTACCGCGTGGTGCTCTTCGATTACGGCGCCAAGATGAATATAATCCGCTGCCTGCAGAAGCGCGGATGCACCGTAACGGCTGTTCCCCACAACATGCATGCAAACGATATCCTGGCGCTCCACCCGGACGGCGTGATGCTCTCCAACGGCCCCGGAGATCCGGCGGACAACGTTCAGGAGATTATGCAGATAAGGCATCTTCTGGGACAGGTCCCGGTGTTCGGGATATGCCTGGGACATCAGCTGACGGCCCTGGCCATGGGCGGCAGAACTTACAAGCTTAAATACGGCCACCGCGGCGCAAACCAGCCGGTAAAAAGGCTTGCGGACGGCAGGACCTTCATCAGCAGCCAGAACCACGGATACGCCG
>JAFWVZ010000140.1 GCA_017523605.1 Bacillota bacterium
CGAATGTCAACAGTTTTTTTGCTGTCTTTGGATGGCTGTTTTTATTGATATTTCAAAGTTTAAGGCGCTGTCGGGAAGAGCCCGCGGGCTGCGGCGGGAAAGGACGGAAAAAGACCGCTTCAGAGGCCCTTTTTCCAGCTTGCCAGACGGTCTCCTTCATACACCACGGTAAGATCTATTCCCGGTCTTAATGCAAGCACGTCAGGAAGGAACAAGCGGTCCCCTTCCCACATCGGAAGGTCCATCATCTTTTCCTCTTCTATCCAGGCAAGCTGACCCTCCGGGCATTCGGGAAGAAGCTCGCCGGAAAAGTCGCCGCACTCGAAAACGTGCATCTCCTCGGCTTCCCATCTGTCGGAGCGGAAATGGACTACGCCCAGATATCCCATCTTTCCGGGGATAAGGCCGGTCTCCTCTGCTGCTTCGCGGCGCGCGCACTGCTCCGGGGTCTCGCCGGGCTCGGATTTTCCGCCGGGCGCTACCCACTTGCCTTCGTTGAGATCCGCGGCTTTCTTGTTGCGCAGCATCATCAGCCAGCGGCCGTCTTTATGGATGTGGCAAAGAGTCGTTACTATCATGGGGTCCTCCGCAGCCATTATACACCATTTCCCATGCGTTGAAAAACCTGCGCAAAATGATATAATCTACTTCGGAGGAAACGATATGAAAACTATAATACTGGGAGGATTCCTGGGCTCGGGCAAGACAACGGTCCTGCTCCAGCTGGCAAAATACATTACAGGCAAGCCGGACTTCCCGCAGGTAGTGATCCTGGAGAACGAGATAGGCGAAGTAGGCGTAGACAACGAGATACTGGAAGGCGCGGCGCTTGCCGTGGAGAGCGTGTTCTCCGGCTGCATATGCTGCACGGGAGCCGTAGATCTTATAGACGCGGTGCAGACCATAGAGTCGCAGTACGAGCCGGACTGGCTGATCGTGGAAGCCACCGGCATGGCACAGCCGTCGTCCATACAGACCAACCTTAAGAACATACTGGGACTGGATTCCGTGATCCTTGCGATAGCAGACGCCAGCCGCTGGAGCAAGCTTATGATAGCTTCGCCGGTATTCGTGCGCAACCAGCTGGAAGGCGCAGGCCTGGTGCTCCTTACCAAGACGGACAAGACGGACGCCGACGCCCTGGCCAAAGCTTACGAAGAAGTAAAGCAATGCAGCGGCGGAGCGCAGGTCTACCCGGTATGCGCTCTGGACCCGATAAACGAAAAGATATTCGAAGAACTGATGAGCAAGGCGGAATAAAGGACTTAAGCCATGGAAGAAGTAAAAGAAAACGTTCCGGAAAAGGAGCACGAAGAATGCTGCTGCGGACATGAACATCATCACGATCATGACGAACACGGCTGCTGCGGACACGAGCACCACCATGATCATGAGCGCCACCATCACCACCGTCACGAGAACATAGAGATAACCACCCACGAGGATTCCGTTACCGCATCCGTAAAGATAACGTTCCGCGAAGACCGCGACCGGGCCGAAGTTCTGCTCAGAAGCTTCATGCGCGCCGTAGCGGAAGAAACGGAAGCGCTCGGCGGCACCATAGGCCACATTAAATTCTTCCTTAAAGAGAGCCGCGGAAGCATGTTCTCCATGACTGACACGGAAGAGATCCAGAAGAAAAACGCCACCTACACGGAATTGCGCGCGGAAGGCGTGGCCATTGTTCTTGGGCTTACTCCGGAGCAGCTGGAAGAGATCGTAGCGGTGCACTATCCCGGTGCGGTCTGACAGACAAGGCAGGACAAACAATGGCGGACAATTACAACAAGATGGAGATCCAGGCCAGAGAGTTGTTCCTTAAGCTGGACCAGCAGGAGATGGTGCGGACCTGGGATCTTAAGTCCGACGGCAGCTTCATATACGCGGAGTTCTTCGGAAAAGAACTGCGGATAGACCGAAATACCGCCGAGATAAGCAGCGCAGGTCCGGACCCGCTGATCGAAAATACTTACGATGAGTCCATGGTGCTTTTCGACATCCTTTCGCGCACCGGCCCTGCCCCCAGAGCATCCGGACAGTGGGCATCCATAAGCATGCTGGGCGGCCACATAGGCGCGGGCCACGACAGGACTCTGCGCAACGAGCCTCAGGCTGCAGCATTCGCAGGACAGACGGAAAGGCTCGCCGCTGCCTGCAGGGCGCTCGGAGGCATCCCCTTCAGCAAGGCGGACGTGGGCTTTGCCATACCGGTATTCAGGGACTTTAAGATCCTGTTCCAGTTCTGGGACGCCGACGACGAATTCCCCGCCAGCATCAAATACCTGTTCGACACCAACGCCCTGCAGTACATGCACTACGAGACCCTCTGGTACGTAATGGGCGCCGCTTACAAGCGGATAAAACACCAGTTCGACATAGCAGAATAAAAAACCGGCCGTGATGACCTGTGCATCGCGGCCGTTCTTTATTGTCCCTGAGGACCATTATCCTTTTACGATCAGGTCTCCGGGGCCTATGAGCAGGTCTTTCTGGCTGAATACCATCCACCTGAGCGGATATCCGCCCTCGCCCCTGCGGACCCACGCGTCCATGCCTTTTTCCTCTACGTTCTCCCTTACTATGTCGTATATCTTAGCTTTAAACGACGCTCCTTTGCGGACCACTTCCACCTCGTCGTTCATGTCGAAATATCCGAAGATCACCCTGCCGGTGGTGCAGATGAACGGCGGTCTGAACCACCCGCGCGGAAACATCTTTATGCTCTCCACCTTGTAAACGGCGTTGTGCCCGTACTTCGCCCTCAGATCCTCCAGATATTCCGGCGTCCTTTCCATTGCGGCGCGGAACTCGTCCAGGGTAAGTTTCTCTATGGGATCCTGCCTCTCGAGCTTCTTCTTGCCCTTCTTTTTTACGTATTCAAGCGGGTACATCACCCGGATCTTGGAGACGCAGTCGGGGCAGACCTCCTTACCGTCGGCCAGCTTGGTTATATGGTTGAGGCTTACTACCGCCCTGCCGCATACCGGGCAGGGGCCATTGTCGAATCTGCCTTTATCGTTCTTCTTTGCCACGGCTGCCACCTCTATACCCTTTCCACTACCAGGACGTCGCCCGGATAGATAAAGGAGACGTCGCCGGACACCATAAGGTTGCCCTCGTGTCCTTCCGGAAGATACGGAGATTTCTTAAGATACTCCGGAGGGTTGATCTTGTCGACCACCTTACGGTACTCGCCTTCTCTTCTTTTTACGCGCAGAGTATCGCCTTTATCTATACGGCCGAGCATCACCCTTCCGTATATCTCGTGAGTGTCTTCTTCCTTCTTGTATTTTGTAACGTCGTCCACGACGAATACAGCCTTGTGGTTCCCGTACTTAGCAACGCGCCTTTCGCGTTCTTCAGCGGCCTCCTTCTGTACCCAGGGAACATCTTCCAGAGTAAGTTCCTTCATGGGATCGTCTGCGGCCGTCTCGTAGCCGTAGCCTCCGTCGCTCTTTACGGTCAGAAAGACAGGTCTAACGATGCGCATGCTTTCGGCGCACTTTCCGCACAGGACGCTCTTGTCCTTAAGCAGTTTCCGGAACAGATCGTTTCCGCTCAGCTTCTGTCCGCAGAAAGAACAGGTCTTCTGGGTGCTGAGTCTATCCTTGTCCGAGAGATAGTTCTTTATCTCCGTGAAGTTCATGTTGCTCCACTTTACGTAGCCGATCTCTACGTTCAGCCGGTCGTGGCATTCCTTGCAAATGTATTTGCTGCCCTTGACTCTCCAGCGCCTGCCCGGTGCATCGCTGCCGCAGAGGGCGCATTTATTCGGTACTGTTCTTCCCATTCTGTGATCCTCCCGGCCGGGCGTTTCCGGCAGCATGCGCCGTCCCGCCGACCGATTAGATTATATATTTTATCCGCTCCTACTGCAACAGGAGGTCTAAGCCATTTGCCTGTCTGTGGTTACCTAAAAAGCATCATTCCTGCTCCTATCGCAACAGCCAGGACCAGACAAAGCACGGGGATAAGGAGGTTCTTCCCTTCCTTTTTGCTTCCGGAGCTGCGTATTAAACGTACTATGTTCGCGCCCGCGAACGCAAAGAAGAAAAGCTCCGTCAGGTTCTCCGCGAACACCGCTGCCGCGGACTTATCGTAATCGAAGAACGCAAAAGGCACGCGGAAAAACAGATAATCCGGAATGTCGTTCTTAAGAAACAGCCACAGCCCTATGCCCGCGACGCAGGTAAACACGCAGGTAAGCGCTGTCCTTGCAGTCTTGCCCGGCTTGATCCCCGCTGTCATCGCGGGAAGATGAAGGCCAAGGTGTATCCCCATCAGTATGAATGACCAGTAGGACATGGCCAGATGGAAGCGCCTGGCAAAGGATACCGGGAGCATTCCGTACAGGAAAGGTACGGCGTGCCCGCTCATGCTCATGCCACAGACCGCGGTCAGAGCGATGGAGACGAGCAGCAGAACGTTTACTACCGTGCTGATCGTCCTGTAGGCATTATATTTCCCCTTAAAAAGCGAAGCGTACCAGCGAGCGTTCAGTATGTGGTGAACTATCAGCAGGACCGTCATCACCATGCCGCCCCACTCGTGCAGGACCTCCCCGACCACCTGATAAGACATCAGGCAGAGCAGGACGACGGTCATGCACGCGTCGACG
>JAFWVZ010000141.1 GCA_017523605.1 Bacillota bacterium
AGAAACTGATAATAAAGAGATCTAAAGGAGATAAGTTATGAATCTGGCATTTGTAGGTATGGCTGCTGCGCTTGGACTTTCGGCAGCGGGTTCCGCTTTCGGAACAGGTTTTGCGGGAATGGCTTCCGTAGGCGCTTGGAAGAAGTGCTACGCGGCAGGTAAGCCGGCTCCGTTCATCATGATCGCGTTCTCGGGAGCTCCGCTGACGCAGACCATCTACGGCTTCCTTCTGATGAACTTCATAAGGACCGCGGTCGCAAACGGCGCTGACGCAGGCCTTGCTTTCGGCGTTGGTCTCTTCGGAGGTCTGGCCATAGGTCTCTCCGCTCTGTTCCAGGGCAAGACCGCGGCTGCTGCTTCCGACGCTCTGGGATCCACGGGCAAAGGTACGGCTAACTACTTCATTGTCGTAGGTATCATAGAAACGGTAGCGCTGTTCACACTGGTGTTCTGCCTGCTGCTCCTCGGCTGATCTTTGTACGCTGCTTCTGAATACCGGAAATGGTCGGACTGCCGAAGATAGATCTGCATATGCATTCCACCGTCTCCGACGGGTCGGATGATCCCGCGGAGCTTGTTTTACGCGTACGCGAAGCAGGTCTGGATATGTTCTCCGTTACGGACCACGACGCTATAAAAGGCTACCGCAGAGCCGCCGGAGCTTTAGTCCCCGGCGATCCGTTCTTCATTCCCGGCGTGGAGTTCGCCTGCAAGGATGAGTGCGGGAAGTACCACATCCTTGGTTACGCGTACGACATCGATGCCGAGCCCATAAACAACGTAGTGGACAAAGGCCATTCGATACGTCTTAAAAAGCTTGCGGCAAGGCTGGAGTTTCTTAAAGAGCGTTTCGGCGTCGTATTTCCGGAAAAGGAGATAAAGGCGCTTCACGATCTGTCCAACCCCGGAAAGCCTCATCTGGGCAATCTGATGGTAAAGTACAAGTACGCCGGCAGCAGGGAAGAAGCAATACGCGACTTCATAAACAAGAAGCATTTTTCTACGCAGTATCTGAGTCCCAAAGAGGTGATCGAAGGCATACTTGCGTCCGGCGGCGTGCCGGTGCTGGCCCATCCGTCCTACGGGAGCGGAGACGACCTGTTTGTTGGCGAGGAGATGGAAGAAAGGCTTAGGAGGCTGATGGCACTTGGCCTTCAGGGCGTGGAGGCGTGCTATTCCGGCTTTACGGCAAAGCTGCGCGGCGAGCTCTTAGGGTATTCGGAGAAGTACGGCCTTTACGTTACCGCCGGAAGCGACTACCACGGAGCCAACAAAATGATAGCGCTGGGTGATAGCTGCATGTCGGACCTTACGGAACTGCCGGAAGGCATGAGGAGATTCTTCGAAAGAGTAGGGTTCGATCCGGATCAGCGGATAAAAGGACCGCGGACCGGTATCAGTTGATCCGGCAGAGGATCGATATCGGTCAACTGACCACAGTTTAAAAATCGTTCAAAAAATAAAAGCAAAGCCCGGGGCCGAAAGGCAGTCCCGGGCTTTACGTTATTTATCAGAACCTGTGCATCGGGTGGCGATGCAGGCAGTGTCCGTGACCGTGAGGACCGTGGTGTCCGCAGCCGTGGCCTTCACCGCTGCCGTGCATTCCGCGGTGAGGGTGCTCCGCGCCTTCCGCGTGGCAGCATCCGTGAGGTCCCTTGTGCGGGCCGTGGTGTCCGCAGCATCCTTCTCCTTCTGCGTTTTCGTTAAGATGGGCGGCAAGCTTGTCTGCCAGCTCGCAGAATTTTTCGGCCTCCTCGTCCGTAAAGCAGGCGGAGAAACTGTTGAGGGCCTCTGCCCTTACTTCTGCTATCCTGCTTACCTGAGCCTTGCCGAGTTCGGTAAGGAAGATCCTGTTTACGCGCTTGTCGGCTTCGTCGGCCTTCTTTTCTACAAGGCCTCTGGCGGCCATTCTGTCGGAAAGTCGGATACGGAGGAGGGACGCATGTCCAGAAGTTCGCTGAGTTCGCCTGCGCTGAGCCCGTCGTTTCCGGAGATCACCATTAGAGTTCTCTCAACTGCGGGAGGAAGCGTGCGCTCCATGTGTCTGGGGCCGCGTCTGAGGGCTCTTGCAAGCCCGAAAGTAGATTCTAATACGTTCTTTCTTATATCTTTATTATCCATTTGCATGTTCTCCTTTCTGATTTATTTCGGTACCTAAACATCTTTACAGCCCAATTATATTTCGGTACCTAAATATTGTCAAGCTTTTTTATAAAAAAAGTTTTTTGCTGTGAGGGGATCAACGTCCCGATCGCCGATGTTTTAAGATGCGTGCGCATTATGATATAATAAAACAAATACGGTCTGCGTGTTCCTGCGCGATTAGGCGCCGGGTATCACTGCAGACCTCAGATACCGGAATAAAACAGATTATTTTACGGCGGACCAGAAATGAGCAAAGATAAAAAGAGGAAAAAGGGCAAGGGCCTTAAGACAGCGCTGTGCATCATACTGCTGCTGGCGGTCTTCGTTGCGGTGATCAACCTGCTGCCCCCTGAAAAAGTCGTAAAGACCAATCCTTTCCTTAAGGATCCGGACGCGCTGCCGATGATAGCGGCTCACCGCGGAGGCGGAATGATCAACCCGGAGAACACGCTCATGGCGTTCAGGGCTGCCGTAAACGAGCTTGGCATACAGATATGCGAGACGGATCTGTGGATGACGTCCGACGGTCACCTGGTCTACAGCCACGACTCCACCATCAACAGGATGGCCTGCCCGGAAGGCTCTCCGGACGTGGTGATAGCAGAGCACACTCTTCAGGAGCTGCAAACGTACAACATGGGCTACAATTTTGCCGATCCGTCCACAGGGAAGTACATCTACCGCGATCTTTCCGATGAGGAGCAAAAGGCAAAGGGCCTTAAGATACCGGAGTTCTACGAGCTTCTGGAGGAGTTCTACGATGCCAGAAAGGACCTGCTGTTCATCGTGGAGATAAAGAACGGCGGAGAGACCGGCTTTAAGGCCGCCGAGATAATAGACAAGACGCTTACGGAGCGTTTCCCGGACTACAAGAGCAATCTTGTGGTGGGTACCTTCCACCCGGAGATAGAGGCTGAGCTTAAGGAACATCATCCTTCGCTCATGCGCGGAGCCTCCACTTCCGGCGCGGCCAAGTTCGTAGTATCGCAGAGGCTTAAGCTGAACCGCCTTGTCAGATCGGATTTCACTTGCCTGCAGATACCTATGGAGTACAACATAAAAGGACTGCGCATAGACCTTACGCGCGCGGAATACATACGCAGGGCCCACCGGATGAACATCGCGGTACAGTACTGGACCATAAACGACGCGGACGACATGAGAACGCTGATAGAACTTGGCGCGGACGCAATTATGACGGACGACCCGGTGCTCCTTAAGCAGGTGCTGGAAGAATATAAAAAGTAACGAAGGCTTTGGGCGGTGCCTAAAACAAAGGACCTGCCCGGCGCGCGCCGCGGATGACAGGAGGATACGGACGGATGTCTGAGCTGAAATTCAAATACGTAAGGATACACGGCAAGGAACTTGCAAAGAACACCATGTTCGGCAAGGGAATATTCAGCATGTGCTGGCAGCTGGTAAGGGACGATGTAATGGAACAGGAGGACGCGGATCTGTTTAAGGAGATCGACGACTGGTTCGCGACCCACCTGCCGTGGCCGCCGCAGTGCAGGAATCAGGAGCCCGTTGTCTGCTAGTTCAAGACGGAGAACTCGGAAGAGATGCTCAAGATGATACGTCCGGCGCTGTGGCTTCTGGAAAGATATCATCATCCGTATTATCTTGTTTATACCAACGATCCGGGCGAGATAGTCTACGAGGATCAGTACCAGATAGCCGCCAAGGCGGACGGATTTCTTCAGATAGACGAGCTGCAGGAATCCTGGTCGCCGGAAGAGGTCGACGAGAACGGATTTCCGAAGGTAAAATAAATGCCATTAGAGATAATCAGAAACGACATAACCAAGGTCCGTGCTGACGCCATAATCAACACCGCAAATCCAAACGTTGCGGTAGGCGACGGAGTGGACAGCGCTGTCTATGCCGCCGCGGGCAGGGATCTTCTCCTTGCGGAGAGGGCAAAGATAGGGCCGCTGCGTCCCGGAGAGTGCGCGGTCACTCCTGCTTTTGCGCTGCCCGCCAAGTACATAATCCACACCGTGGGACCTGCCTGGGAAGGCGGGGATAAAGGCGAGGCGGAGACCGTAGCGAAATGCTACAGAAACTCTCTGGAAAAGGCTAAGGAACTTAAATGCGAGTCCGCGGCTTTCCCGCTGATATCCGCGGGGACCTACGGATTCCCGAAAGACGTTGCCCTTAAGACCGCGGTATCAGAGATAAGCGGCTTCCTTTTCGGCTGCGACATGACCGTATATCTGGTGGTCTACGATAAGAAGTCCTTCGAGGTATCCGGCAAGGCATTCTCCGATATAAAGTCATATATAGACGAGTCCGAAGTAAAGGTAAGGCAGCACAGAAGACCGGAACCGGAGTCTTTCTTAAGTCCGCAGAGCATCTCTTTTGACGGACGATCCGGAAACTACGAGCCTGCGGGCGCTGCCAGGTCGTTTTACCGGGAAGAGGAACTTGCGCGTCCCGAGCCCGCAAAACGCCGGGAGAGACGCGGGATACTGCCGTCTCTCGGGATCCCGCGCAGACCGGAAAAGGATCTGGAGGATATCATAAAGGAGAAGGACGAGACCTTCCAGCAGTATCTCTTCCGCATAATAGACCGCAAAGGGCTTACGGACCCGGAGGTCTACAAAAAGGCGAACATAGACCGCAAGCACTTCTCTAAGATACGCGGCAACGTTAACTACAACCCGTCCAGAAAGACTGCGCTTGCGCTGGCGGTGGCTCTGGAGCTGAATATGGATGAGACACGGGATCTGCTGCTTAAGGCCGGCCTGGCCCTGACAAGAAGCAGCACCTTCGATCTTATAATTGAATACTGCATAGAGCATAAAGTCTACGACATCTACGAGATAAACTGCATACTGTTTAAGTTCGATCAGCCGATGCTTGGTTCATAGGCCGGCCGATACGGAATATGTAAATGCAGGAGATCCACAGAGCGCAAAAGTCGCCCTGCAGGCGACCACGCGCTCTTTTATAATTGCTATCCTTACACCGTAAGATAAAGACGCGCAGGAGCGCGGTAGATATCAGGAGGTAAGGAAAATGGCAAACAAGGATCTTTGCGAAGTTGTATTCATTCTGGACAGAAGCGGCAAGGTTCGGAACGTATTCCGCGGAGCGAAGGGCAAGCTCCTGTTCATTGACGAGGCGTATTCGCTGGTCGAAGGCATGGATGGCGCTTACGGCGACGA
>JAFWVZ010000142.1 GCA_017523605.1 Bacillota bacterium
CCGGGTTGGCTTCGTTAATGAGCCTTATGGATTCGGCCTTTGCGCGCTGTACTGCCCGCAGAGCTTCGGCTTCACCTTCTGCCTCCTTGATGCGCTGTTCCTTAACAGCTTCCGCGTGGAGGATGGCTGCCTGCTTTTCACCTTCTGCCATGGTGATCGCGGACTGCTTCTTACCTTCTGCGGTAAGGATGGCTTCTCTCTTTTCACGCTCCGCCTTCATCTGCTTTTCCATTGCGTCCTGGATGCTCTTGGGCGGCTCTATGTTCTTTACTTCTACACGGCTTACCTTGATGCCCCACTTATCGGTAGCTTCGTCCAGTATGGCGGTGATGCGCGCGTTGATGGCGTCGCGGCTGGTGAGTGTTTCATCAAGAGTCATGGAACCGATTATGTTACGAAGAGTCGTAGCGGAGAGGTTCTCGATGGCCGCCAGCGGTCTTTCAACGCCGTAGGCGAAAGCCTTGGGGTCGAAGATGTAGAAGAATACTACGGAGTCTACGCGCATGGTTACGTTATCCTTGGTGATAACGGGCTGCGGCTCGAAGTCCGCTACCTGCTCCTTAAGGGAGACTCTCTTCTTTATCTTGTAGAAGATGGGGATCCTGAAGTGCGGACCGGCGTTCCATGTGGAGTGATACTTACCGAGAAGCTCCACGATGTAAGCGTAGGCCTGAGGCACTATTACGATGCATCTGATGAGCAGGATGACTACTATTACTGCTACTACTATTGCTATTATCGTTCCGATGTCTGGCATTTCATTCCTCCTTTTGATCTTAACGATACTTTGGTGTTGTTTTCAGATCTAACTGCCCTGCTGTTTTTTAAGGCGCACAGCCTTTTATGTATTATATCATATGACGCAACTTTGGAACATACTTTTTAAAAAAGGCCGGAGCGATAGGCCCCGGCCTTTGCCGTTATGTTTTGTCCAACCTCAGATCGATTACAGGATCTCCAGCCTCTTGGTCTTAGGCTCTTCCGGCTGTTTCTTAGGCATCGTCAGCTTAAGCACACCGTCCGTATAGCTTGCGGAGATCTTCTCGGGATCCACGCCGCTGATGTCGAAGCTCCTGCTGTAGCTGCCGTAGCTTCTCTCGGAGCGGATGACTCTGCCCTCGCTGTCCTTTTCCTCGTGTTCGTTGTTCCTGGTAGCGGTTATCACCATGGTGTCGTCCTGAAGGTCGATATGTATGTCTTCTTTCTTGAACCCGGGCAGATCCGCCTCAAGAATGTAGTTTCCGTCTTTTTCCGTAATGTCGGTACGGAACTCCGGGAACGGGTTGTAGCTTCTCATATATCTGCGTGCATAAGGTGTAAGTTCGAACATTTTTGTTCCCTCCTTTTGTTTCTTTTCTTTTTACAGCTAAAGGATAACGCCCTAATGTGACGGTATTTTTACGCTAATGTGAAGGAAAAGTGAATTTTAGCACTCTTGGCGAGAGAGTGCTAAACGCGGCGCGGAAGGATGTCCGGCCATGATCATTCAATACATGAATGACCCCAGGGGACCGCCGTTTATTACAAAAAAAGATACTGCCGGGGGACCTTTTCAGGAGGCTTTCCCGGCAATACCCAGCACAGAAAGTATTATAAAGAATTCAGATCTTTTTCTTGTATCTAAGCGGAGTGGTACCTTCCAACTGTCTGAACACCTTGGTGAAGTAGCTCTGATCGGAGAACCCGCAGCGTTTGGCGGTCTCGGCGATAGGCACGCCCTCGGAGAGCATTGCTTTGCTCTTTTCTATCCTTACCTGAGTAAGATAGGCGTTTACAGTTGTCCCCTGCTCCCTCTTGTAGACACGGCACAGGTACGATGTTGTCATGCCTGCATGCTTTGCGATGTCCAGGAGCGAGATGTCCCTTCCGAAGTTTTCTTCAATAAAGCTGTTTACCTCTTTGACCGTTGCAGCGGGGTCTATCCTGTTCGCTTTGGCCCAGGCGCTTACCGTGCCTTCTTCCATGCGTGTCAGATAATCCTCGCTCCGGTGGTCTGCTTCGCTGAGGAAGGCAGCGGAGTAGACCAGGAGCTGAGAAAAAGCGTTTACCCGCTTGGGATCTATATAGGGTATCTGCCCCATACGGCCCATTATGGCGTCTACAGTCTGCAGATCCAGTCCCATTACGCCGCTTAAGTCGTAATCCCTGAAGTCCTGAGGCTCTTCCATTATGAAGGGCCCGACCGTAAGCCTGTTAAGATCCCCGTTGGATCCGGGGACGGCGGAGGTAATGCAGGAAAGACCAATCGGACATTCGTAAAGGTACTTTCCGTCCTCGCGCTCCGAGGCTTTGGCTGTAAAGCTGTGAAGACGCTTGCAGTCTTGTTTGGAGATGCCTGTTCCGGAACAGACACCGCACGCGTCGCAGCAGTATCCGCTGGCCGACAGGACCGTTCCGTCCGGGGCACACAGCTCGCATCCCATTCCGCTTGCCGAGGCGAAGGCCTGGACGCAGCCTTCTGCAAGTTCAATATCGATGCCGGTAACCTGTGCCAATTGATCTCCTTGATTAGACATTATACTTTTGGTAAAATCAACTTACACGGATAATATAACACAAATTGTTATGATTGTGAACACTTTTGTTCAAAAAAATCACAATTATTCGCAAATTTCCTGACAATAATTTAAGATTTTTATTGTAGTCCTGCAAAATGAAACTTCAGCATCTAAAAGATATAATGGTAGAGACATGGAAAGCAAAACATTAAAAGTAATATCAAAAGATAAAGAAACAGACATCCGTTTTTCCGGAAGGACAAAACTGTCCGAACTGCTGGAAGCCGAAGGCCTTATGCCCGCAACTCCCTGCGGAGGAAACGGAACCTGCGGAAAGTGCAGCGCCTACCTCAACGGAGAAAAAGTGCTGTGCTGCCAGGCCTGGGTAGAAGAAGACGGCGAACTCCTGCTCCCCGAAAAGCAGATCCTCAACAAGATCAAGACGGACGGCGAGATGCCGGAGTTCAGCATCAAGGCTCAGGACGGCTACGGACTTGCCGTGGACATCGGTACCACCACAGTAGTAGCAAGGATCATAGACCTCAGGACCGGAAAGATGCTTCCCGCAGTCTCCAGAGAGAACCCCCAGAGGCTCCTCTCCGCGGACGTAATAGGCAGGATACAGGCTTGCATAGAAAAAGGAAAGCTTCCGGTGCTTCAGGGACTTATCAGCGAGACCATCCAGGACCTTAAGGAACACGATCTCAAGATCTGCGGACTTGCGGAAGAAGATATCAAAAAGACCGTAATAACAGGCAACACCACCATGCTCTACCTGTTTACCGGCCGGATGCCCACCACCCTCGCCTACACGCCGTTCATAGCGGACTGCCTGTTCGGATTTGAAGAAAACGGCGCATATCTGCCTCCGTGCTTCGGAGCGTTCGTAGGCGCGGACATATACACTGCCATCACCGCCAGCGGACTCATAACCAAAGACGAGGCCGCTGTCCTTGTGGATCTGGGCACCAACGGAGAGATAGCCCTTTTCAACAACGGCAAGCTTACCTGCTGCGCAACAGCCTGCGGTCCTGCTTTCGAAGGTACCGGCATCAGCTGCGGCGGACCGGCCGCTAACGGAGCCATAGACCACATCTGGCTGGAAGACGGTCAGGTAAAATATTCGGTGATCGGAAACACCGCTCCCACGCACATATGCGGCAGCGGAATAATGGACGCCATCGCAACGCTGCTGGAGCTGGAGGAGATAGACGAGACCGGAGCAATGCCGGATCCTTACGAGTTCGCGCCCGGAGTGGTGCTTCAGCCTAAGGATGTCCGTCAGGTGCAGCTTGCAAAGGCTGCCATATGCGGAGGCATCCGCACCCTCATAAACCGCGAGGGTCTTAAACCGGACGACATTAATACTTTATACATAGCAGGCGGCTTCGGATCTTACATAAAGCTGGAAAATGCTGTAAAAGTAGGCATTTTCCCGAAAGAAATGCAGGATAACGCAAAAGTTATAGGCAACGCAGCCCTTTCAGGTGCTATAATGATACTATTGGGCGCCGATAAGAAATACGAACCGTCTTCGGTAGAGACCGAATGCATCAACCTTGCTCAGCAACCCGAATTTTCGGATCTGTATATGGAATCAATGTTTTTTGAGTAATATTTAGAGGAGAGAAAAATGACACCCAAGGAAAACTTACACGCATTCTTCGAAGGAAAGAACTATGAGTGGAAGCC
>JAFWVZ010000143.1 GCA_017523605.1 Bacillota bacterium
CTTGACTATTTGTTATCATTGTTCTACAATATAAACGGCGGGTGGAAATATAATGACGCCCGCGTTTTAATGAGGAGGAATCTTATGAAAAAAGTATTAGCGATCGTTCTGGTGCTTTGCATGGTGATAGGTCTTGCTGCCTGCGGTACTCCCGCAAACAACACTACACCGGCTAACAACACACCGGAAGAAGTAAAACCCAACGCGGATTACGTCATCCGCATCTACTCCAACTCCAACGACACCCCGCGTGTCGAGTGGTTCACGAAGTATGCCGCGGAGCACGGATTCAAGATCTCCCTGGACGACAGCACCGTCTACAAGGGAGACGATAAGGCAGTTCAGATGGCCAACGAAAAGAAGGACGGAGACATACTCTTCGGACTTAACGAGACCCGCTGGGGCCAGGTAATAAAGGGAACCTACGAGAACGTAAAGCTCGTGGACTGGACTCCTTCCTGGGCCGGCAAGGTAGGCGACTTCAAGTACGACGGCAAGGCTTACGGTCTGGTCATCCAGAACGTTCTGATGCTCTACAGAAACGATGAGATCGGAACCAACGGCAAGGAACTCACC
Organism: Bacillota bacterium; assembly: GCA_017523605.1. Taxonomy (GTDB): domain Bacteria; phylum Bacillota; class Clostridia; order Peptostreptococcales; family Anaerovoracaceae; genus RUG13409. The sequence goes on from JAFWVZ010000143.1 coordinate 577, forward strand.
TTCAAGCACTGGGCAGACATCGTAGACTGCGGCTACAAGTGGTATCGTCAGGGCAAGGTAGGCGGAACCACCAACTCCAACATCAACAATGCAATGCTCTATGCATTCACCGATCCCAGCTCGCCGGCAGGCGGCATCTCCATCGACGGATGGAAGACCCTGTGGAAGTACTGCGCAAACGGCACATTCACCGGAGACAGCTACGGATTCGACCCGCTGAACAAGGGCGACGTACAGGTATCCACCTTCTACTCCAGCGCTTTCTACGGCAAGCTGGACGAAGCTGCTACCAACTCCGAGAAGCCGGTGACCGCAGACACCTGCAAGCTTGTTAAGGTAGAAGACGGTACCTACTACATCGCAGAGTACCTCGGAATTCTGGACAAGGCTGGCCGCAGCGAGGCTGATACCCTTCAGGTAAAGGCATTCGCAGAGTGGTTCGGCGGAGCAGAGACCCAGGCAGCATGGGCTGAGCAGTGGGATACCTATCCCTGCAACAGCGACGCAGCCAAGGCCGTTTATCCGACCGTTCCCGAGATCTACACCGTTAAGAACTTCGCTCTTAACAAGGTGGCCGGCACAGACATGAACTACGCCGAGTACGTAGGCGCTCACTCCGCTGAGTGGACGAACATCATGACCAACCTGGGATTCTACTGGGCAGACCAGAAGGATGCTCCGGCAGAACCTAACTGGGATTCTCTCGACTGGGCTACTCTTACTCAGAAGAAAGCACAGTAACATTACGGCAACCGATGGCGGGCCTGCTTGCAGGCTCGCCATTTTTTGAAAGGTACGACTATCATGATCAAGCTTAACGACATTGTTGTAAAATTCGATGATTTTACAGCCCTGCACGACATAAACGTGCACGTGAAAGAGGGCGAGTTCTTCACGTTCCTGGGGCCCTCGGGCTGCGGAAAGACCACCACGCTGCGCACGATAACAGGCTTCATACAGCCGGCCAGCGGCACAGTGTTCATGAAGGACCGCGACATAACCCGTGTTCCTATCGAAAAACGCAACATAGGCATAGTGTTCCAGAGCTATGCGCTCTTTCCGACCATGACGGTCTACGACAACATAGCCTTCGGCCTTAAGCTTAAAAAGCTTGGAAAGACCGAGATAGACCAGAAGGTAAGGGAGATAGCTAAGAAGGTGGACCTCTCGGACGAGCAGCTCGCCAAGGCGGTATCGCAGCTCTCCGGCGGACAGCAGCAGAGGGTAGCCATCGCCAGAGCCCTGGTAACGAGCCCCAGCATAATATGTCTGGACGAGCCTTTGTCCAACCTGGACGCAAAGCTTAGGGTCCAGCTCAGGAATGAGCTGAAAAAGATGCAGAGGGAGTTCGGAATAACGTCCATCTACGTTACCCACGATCAGGAAGAAGCCCTTACACTTTCGGACCGCATAGCGGTATTCAACAAAGGCTACATAGAGCAGATAGGCACTCCCAACGAGATCTACAACCACTCGGCAACGGAGTTCGTCTGCAACTTCATAGGAGACATAAACAGGCTGGGAGACGAGATAGTCGCAAAGCTTAACGAGCGGGGCGCGGGTCTGGATCCTGCCTGGCATCATTACATCCGTCTGGAGAGACTGCACGTAAACAAGCAGATGGACGGAGAGCACTTTGTATTCGATGCAAAGGTAGAGGCTTCCGAGTATTACGGCCTCTATATCAAATACACTGTTGAGGCTTTCGGGCAGACCCTTAAGGTGATCGAAAAGAACGACGGCCGCACTCCTTACGAAAAGGACGAGATCGTATCCGTAAGCTTCAATACATCCAACATCATGAGCTACAAGCCCGGGGAGGACGCGGATGCTTAACGAAAAACGCTTCGACGCCACGTTCGTCTTCAGGATAATAGGCATAGTCTTCTTTGCCTATCTGTTCCTGGGCTTCATGGTGGTCCCGTGCTGGAACACGCTTACCAGCATATTCAGGGAGAAGACCGCTTCCGGCGAGGCGGATCCGTTCGTGGTAATTAAGTTCTTCCTTGCGGGGAACATGAAGAACTACGTGTGGAACTCGCTTAAGCTGGCGGTGATCCTTGTAATTACAGTCAACGTCGTGGGAATATCCATAGTGCTCCTTACCGAGTACTTCGACATTAAGGGCGCCAAGATACTGCGCATGGGCTACATGACCACGATGATCTATTCCGGCGTTGCTCTGGTTACCGGATACATGTTCCTGTACGCCAACGACGGAATACTTACACCACTTCTTACCAACGCGTTCCCGGGGCTTTCCAAGACCTGGTTCACGGGATTCGGGGCGGTAGTGTTTACCATGACGTTCGCGTGCACCAGCAACCACATGCTGTTCCTGCGGAACGCCATACGCGGCATAGACTACAACACGGTAGAGGCTGCGAGGAACATGGGAGCGGGGCCGTTCAAGGTGCTGCTTAAGGTAGTAATGCCAACGCTGATCCCGACGCTGTTCTCGCTTACGGTAATGACCTTCATTACCGGTCTTTGCGCCATGTCTTCGCCTACATTGCTGGGCTACGACTCCATCAACCCGGAGATCGTAAGACTGGCCGGAAGCTCGTCCGCGGACGAATCCTTCCCGCAGGCAAGAGCCGCGCTGCTGTCCATAATACTTGCGATATTTACGATTATACTGCTGACGGTGCTTACCGCCTACGAAAGGAAAGGGCACTACCTGTCGGTATCCAAGACCAAGGCCAGACTGCAGAAGCAGAAGATCAACAACCCGGTGGCTAACGTTCTGGCGCATATCTACGCCTACGTGCTGTTCATAATCTACATGACGCCGGTAGTCATGATCATCATCTTCAGTTTCCAGTCCTATACGGCAATAAGGCTTAAGAGGATAGACTTTTCCAACTGGACGCTGATCAACTTCTTCGGACAGGAAGACTTCGAGTTCCTTACCTCCAGGGGCACCTACAAGACCCGCGAGGGCGCCATCTCCGGAGTATTCTCCAACGCGGACGCCGTAGGCGGAATAAAGATGAGCTTCATCCTTTCCGCTGTTGCCGCTGCGCTGGCCTGCGTAATAGTGGTGGTGGCCTGCAACTACATCTCCAAGCATAAGAAGACCGGCACGTTCCTTGAGTACGCGCTGCTGTTCCCATGGCTGCTGCCGACCATACTCATCTGCTACTCCTACAGGAGCTACTTCAACACGGATACCGTATGGTACGTGGGCAACAATAACCTGTACTACGCGGACAATGTAAAACTATTGATAATCATGGCGTACGTGGTGACCAAGCTGCCATTCAGTCTGCGAATGATAAAGGCGTCGTTCTACACCATAGATTCGGAGCTGGAGGACGCGGCCAAGAACCTTGGGTCCAGTCCGATACGGACCTTCCTGAAGGTAAAACTGCCGATAATACTGCCGAGCGTTCTGGCGGTGTTCGCGCTCAACTTCAACGCGCTGTTCACCGAGTACGACATGTCCGCGACGTTCGCCAGCAAGTACGGCAAGACCTACGCCATGGTGATCCAGTCCATGACCATGGACGAAGGCTTGTACGGCTACAACGTTAACGCGTCCGGCCGGCGCTGCGCGTCAACTGTATTCATAATGATAGTCTCCGGAATAATCCTTTGGCTGGTCTACGGCGTGGGCGCCAGGGATCTGTCCGAGAGGCTCGAGGCAAGAAAGAAGCGCAGGGAGCGTTTTGCTAAGATCTTCGGCAAGAAGAAGCTTAAGACAGAACCGTAAACGTTTTCCCCGCGGTAGGAGCAAACATTGATAAAGAATTTTGTTTTCGACATGGGCGAGGTCCTGATACATTTTGATACCAGGGCCTTCGCTGACAGATACGACATAACAGAAGAGGAAAAGGACCTTGTCCTTAGGGAAGTTTTCTGGGGCAACGCCAACTGGTCCCTCAACGACTGGGGCATCATAGACGAGTTCGAGGTAGCACGGCGCGCCTGCGAAAGGCTGCCGGAACATCTGCACGAGGCGGCTCTGGGTGTTGCTACCCGCTGGTTCGATCCGGTAATACCGGTAAATGGCATGGCGGACGTCGTAAGGCGTATAAAGAAGGCCGGATACGGCGTGTATCTTCTTTCCAACGCCGGATCGCTGCACGATGAGTACTGGAACACCATACCGGGCAGCGAGTATTTCGACGGGAAGGTGGTGTCGGCTTTTGAAAAGCTGGTAAAGCCCCAGCCGGAGATATACCGCGTGCTGCTGGACCGCTTC
>JAFWVZ010000144.1 GCA_017523605.1 Bacillota bacterium
AATAATATTCGTGCAGTCGGATGTTCCCGGCCACGCGGAGCTCAACTGGATACTCACCTGCAACGCCTACACCGGCGAACTCTCCCGCATGACCCAGTTCAAGCAGAAGGCACAGGGCAGAGAGTCCGCTCCGGCAGGGCTGTTCTGCTATCCGGTGCTGATGGCTGCGGACATACTTCTCTACGATACGGACATCGTTCCGGTAGGCAACGACCAGAAGCAGCACATAGAACTTACCAGGGACCTGGCCATACGCATCAACAACAAGTACGGCGAGACCTTTGTGGTTCCGGAAGGGCGCTTCGTAAAAAGCGGCGCCCGCATTATGGCGCTGGACGACCCCACATCCAAGATGAGCAAGTCCGCTCCCAACGAAATGAGCCGCATCTCGCTTCTGGACGAGCCCTCAAAGATAAAGAAGGCCATAATGAGGGCCACCACGGACTCCGAAGGCGTCATCCGCTACGACGTGGAGAACAAGCCCGGCATCTCCAACCTGCTCTCAATCTACAGCGCCTTCTCCGGAAAGACCGTGGAAGAGCTGGAGGCTCAGTATCAGGGCCAGGGCTACGGCAACCTAAAAAAGGATCTTGTGGAAGTAACGGTAAACGCTCTGGCGCCCGTGCAGGAGCGCTTCAAGGAGATCCGCTACTCCGACGAGCTTACAGCAGTCCTTAAGGACGGCGCGGAGCGCGCTAACGCCATAGCGGAACCTGTGATCAAGCGCGTAAAATACCGCTTCGGTCTGGGATTATAACTAAACAGGACGGTCCGCCGCGATACCCGCGCAAGGCCGTCCTTTTTATTTGTTGGTCAAAACAGTCAATAATATGTTATAATTTTCGGTAGCAAATCATTCGATCATCATCAAGGAGGCATATATGGGTCTTTTTACTAAGAAATACTGCGAATTCTGCGGCGAAAAGCTGGGCCTTTTCGGAAACACCACGCTTAAGGACGGATACATGTGCAAGAACTGCGCCAGAAAAGTGTCGCAGTGGTATTCCGTAGGCAAGAGCAATACTGTTGCGGATCTGTACGAGCACTTCATGTACCGCGACGCCAACAAGGAGAAGGTAGATGCATTCCGCGTGGCCGGCACCATGGGTGAGTATACCAAGATCTTCGTGGACACGGACGCCCGCAGGATAATGGTCTCCACGTCCAGCGACTTTGCCAAGCACAATCCGGACGTAATAGACCTGGACGACGTTACCGCGGCCGAATACAGCATCCAGGACAGCAAAACAGAGCTTAAGACCAAGGACGAAAAGGGCAATTCCATAAGCTACGAACCCAAGCGCTACGAATACAAGTACGATTTCTATGTAACGCTCTACGTAAAGAACCCGTACTTCAACACCATGAGGTTTAAGGTAAACAGCAGCTACGTGCACATAGATCCGTGGGCCGAGACCGCAAGCCTTGCCAACTACGCCTTCGTGGACAGGTACACTCCGGACACCGCAAACAACGAGGACTATCAGGCCTACAAGGCAATGTGCGAAGAGATCGTAGCCTTCTTCAACAACAAGTAAGCTGCAGACCGGCCGAAAGATAAACCATCAGAACAACAAAACCGCAGCACCGCCATGCGCAATACTGCGGTTTTTCTGTACAATGCAACGGTTTATCTTGACAACAGCTCCGCTCGATAGTATATTATTCAAGTGCATCGACCGCACCGCAGCGTTTTTGCTCCTGCGGCCCTGCAGACTATCGGGGTGTAGCGCAGATTGGTAGCGTGCTTGGTTCGGGACCAAGAGGCCCCGGGTTCAAATCCCGGCACTCCGACCACTTGGAATGACAGTGAATGATCTCACTGTCATTCCTTTTATTTCTGTTTTGCAGCGTCTTGATCAGTATTGTAGAATACATTTGTGATATTTCACCCTTCTCATTCGTTATATAAGTGAAAGCCATAAAAGACATCTGCGCGAGGTCATCTTTTGGAAAAGGAAAAGCTGATAGAACTCTATGACGAATTCTTCCCGGACGTTCAGCGTCTGGCATTTTCCTTCCTGAAAAACAAAGAGGACTCCATGGATGCGGCGCAGGATGTTTTCGTCAAACTGATGAGGTCGAAC
>JAFWVZ010000145.1 GCA_017523605.1 Bacillota bacterium
CTTGAAACCGTTGAAATTTCAAGGCTTTTCGATGGTCGGAGTGTCGGGACTTGAACCCGAGGCCTCTTGACCCCCAGTCAAGCACGCTACCAAACTGCGCCACACCCCGGTATGTAAAGTCTGCATTTCTGGGGGCTGCAGACTTTGTGATGGAGCGGAAGACGAGATTCGAACTCGCGACCCTCGCCTTGGCAAGGCGATGCTCTACCCCTGAGCCACTTCCGCGCGCCAAAATAGTATAACAAAGTATTTACACTTTTGCAACGAGTAATTTTATGTTATTATAAAACGCGTGGCGGATATCTGAGTAAAATTTCGGAAAACGCCAGCATCAGACGCGTGTGCCCGTAGCCCAGCTGTATAGAGCGTCGGACTCCGACTCCGAAGGCCGCGGGTTAGAATCCCGCCGGGCACACCAATTAAGGTAACTGCTCGTATGGCGGGATTCTGACCCGCGCGCGGGTGACGAGAGGGCGAGCCTAAAGGCGAAGCCCGAAAGATCCCGCCGGGCACACCAATTAAGGTAACTGCTCGTATGGCGGGATTCTGACCCGCACGCGGGTGACGAGAGGGCGAGCCAAAGGCGAAGCCCGAAAGATCCCGCCGGGCACACCAATAATGGATGCCGCCGGGCACACCAATAAGGTAAAGGAGAAATAACATGCGTTGTCAGAGCTGCGGAGCAGTAATAGAAGATAATTCGGCGTTCTGCACTGTTTGCGGAGCACGTCAGGATCCTGTCCTTCAGCGGACGGAAGAAAAATACGGGGGCGCTGCTCCCGCCTACGACAGCAGGGAAGCGTATTACTCATCCGGAAGCGCCGTGGGTCCGGTCTACTGCGCCGTATTCCGCGAGCCTTTGTTCCTTGTCATAACCATACTGATGACTGTAAGCGCGGTAGTCTCGCTGTTTACCGGGGTGAACTTCGGCGACAATTCCTACGAGATCGTTCTGACCGCCGTCATCCCCGTGCTTTTCGCGGTGGCGCTGTGGCTGATCTTCGCGGAGTTCAGGACGGACAAACCGCTGTACAAGACCACCGGTCTGGCCATCGCCAGCGGTACTGTCAAGGCCATGTTCATACTGATATGGGTGGCCGTGGGCCTTGTGGCAGTAGTCATGGTACTGATGATAGTTTTCGGCAGTCTGCTGGTAAACTACCTCCCGTATCCCTTCATTCAGGATCTTCCGGACATATTCAATGATCTTCCCGGCGGTCTTGGTGTTGCTTATCCGGTATCCGGCGGAATACCGGCTCCGAACATACCCATGCCGACCAATCCCGGATACAATGCGCAGGCGCTAAGCACCGGCATGATACTTGTGATCTGCATAGGAGGTCTTATTGCCATAGCGCTGCTCATAGTTGTTAATTTGTGCTTCTACAGAAAGCTCCACAGGTTCACCAAGTCGCTGTGCGTAAGCCTTAAGAACGATTATCTGCAGGTGGAGTGCGTAAGGCCGGTAAAGGCATGGCTCATCGTGATCGCCGTGTTTAGTTTCATAGCCGCGGTAAACGCGATAAGGCTAACGCCTTTCGGCGCGATCGCTTCGATATGCCAGGGACTTGCCGCGATATTCGCATCCGTTCTGATGGGAAGACACTTCAGCGACAGAGCTTACTGATGCAATGTGCGCCGGCAACGGTCCGGATCAATGGAAATAAAAAAGCAGGGCGCAAAGCCCTGCTTTTGTGTTGCCTGTTCTACAGTCCGTAAACGTCCTTGCACTTGTCTTCCAGGTAGTTGATGTAGTACTCCGGATCGAAGGCTCCGCTAAGCACGCGCTCCAAAAGCTCGCCAGGCTTGTACAGCGCGCCGTACTGCCATATGTGCTCCCTGTTCCATGCGTTTAAAGGCTTAAAATCGCCTGTTTCAAGGCATTTGTCCACATCGACGGACTCTTTCATCTTGGAAAGGAATTGCGCGCCGTAGGCGCTTCCAAGGGCGTAGGAGGGGAAGTATCCGATGGCGCCTCCGGACCAGTGGCTGTCCTGAAGCACACCGTGCTTGTCGTCCGGAACATCTACTCCCAGATACTCCTTATACAGTTTGTTCCATTCCGCCGGAAGTTCCTTAACTGCAAGCTCGCCGGACATTACGCGCTTCTCCAGCTCGTAGCGTACCATTACGTGCAGACTGTAGGTCACCTCGTCGGCCTCGGTGCGGATAAGCGAAGGCTCCGCCTGGTTTACTGCCTTGTACAGTTCTTCCGCGCTGCGTCCTTCCATCTGCTTGGGGAACAGCTCGCAAAGTTTGGGGAATATGAAAGCGCAGAACGCTCTGCTGCGTCCCAGAAGGTTTTCATAGAAGCGGCTCTGGCTCTCGTGTATGCCCATGGATACTCCGCCGTCCAGAACGGTGTAGGCCAGATCGTCCGCGGAACCTGTGTCGTAGAGCGCGTGTCCGCCTTCGTGGATGACGCTGTACATGGAGCTCAGGAAGTCGTCTTCGTGATAGTGAGTGGTTATCCTTTCATCCAGATGCGATCCCAGGCTGGTGGTAAAGGGGTGCTCAGTCGTGGCAAGGCCTACGTGGCCCAGGTCCAGGCCCATGGTCTCCATCAGGTAGTAGGAGAGTTCCTCCTGCTTTTCTTCCGGGAAGTTTCCGAAGCGAATGCTGTCGTCCACCTGCGGTTTTTCCGATACTTTCTTAAGCAGCGGAACTATGCGGGAGCGCAGCTTTCCGAAGAACTCGTCGCATATCTGTTTGTTAAGACCGTCTTCGTACTCGTTTAGCCAGTAATCGTAGGGATCCTTGTCCGGGTCCTGATACGCGGCAAAACGTCTGACGGTGTCGAATATCTGCTCAAGAAGCGGGCAGAACATTGCAAAGTCCGAGGATTCCTTAGCCTTGTGCCACACGTCGTCCGCCTTTACCAGAAGCTCCTGGTAAGCCACGTACTCGTCCATGGGGATCTTCTGCATGAAGCGTATGTCCTTAAGCAGCAGCTCCACCATGCGCTGTTCTTTTTGCGCAAGCTTGTCCTTAAACCCGTCCAGGAACTCCAGAAGATCCACTGTCTCCTTGGAAGTTCCGAGCTTGTACATCTCCTCGGAAAGGATGGACAGCGACGCTGCTCTGTTCTCTGCGGTATCCTTGGGCGCGGTGGTGCTTCCGTCGTAGTAGATGAGTCCCATCGCGTGGTCGTAGGCTGCCTGCTTGCGCTGCAGCTTGTACAGCCTGTCTCTGGCTTCTTTGATGGTAATGATGTTCATGGTCATTTCTCCTTTATACAGGGAACAGTATAGCATAAAAGTCCGCGCGGCGCGTAAAAGCGGTGCTTTAATTTAGTCAAAAAGTATTTTATAATATAAGCGTGAAAAGTCGCTTTATCAAGGAGGCAGACAATGGGCAACAAGATAATAACCGTAAGCAGACAGTTCGGAAGCGGAGGAAGGACCATAGGCCGCTTGGCGGCGGAAAAGCTGGGAATACCGTGCTACGATCAGGAACTTATAGAAAAGATCGCTAAAGAGAGCGGCCTTGCGGAGGAATATGTGGAGGAAAGAGGCGAGCACATGCCTTCTTCCAACTGGATAGCAAACGCGCTGGCGGTCCGTACCGTAGCAGGAATGATAAACGAGGACCAGCTCTGGGCTACTCAGTGCAAGGTCATCCTTAATCTGGCGGAGCAGGGTCCCTGTGTAATAGTAGGGCGCTGCGCGGATCACATACTTAAGGACAAGTTCGAACTGCTGCGCGTTTTCGTGCACGCTCCTCTGGAAAAGAGGGCGGAGCGCATCGTAAGCGTCTACGGCGAAAAGGAAGTTTCCATACAGAAGCGCATAAACGACAAGGATAAGCGCCGTAAGGCTTATTACCAGCTCTACACTGATTCCGAGTGGGGCGCTGCAGATAACTACGACATTTCGGTAAACAGCGCATCCATAGGCATAGAGAAGTGTGCGGACCTGCTGGTGGAGCTGTATAAGGGATAACGGCAGATCCTTAGAAACGATGAAAGAACAGAGACCGGAAGGTCTCTGTTTTTGTAATTGGAGCGTAGGGGGAGCATCCTTTGCTCCGCAAAGTCTGCCGTCCTGCGCCCGCTTTTGCGTGCTCGGACCATGACAGTCCACCGGACTGTCATGCCCTTTCGGGTCCGATCCCCCTACGATGGTTTCACACCAAAGGAAAAAGGAGGTCTTTGGACCTCCTTTTTCCTTTGGTGGAGCGTAGGGGGATCGAACCCCTGGCCTCAAGATTGCGAACCTTGCGCTCTCCCAGCTGAGCTAACGCCCCGTGAACAATGGGTATTTTACCCCATTGCAGTAAATAGTTCAATCACTTTTTATGTACTCGTAGACTTTATATTCGTCCTCGTACAGCCAAAGTTTGTAATCCTTGTTGTATTTAAGCGCGTAGTCCAGCGACCGGTCCTCCAGTACCAGCCAGAAGTCGAAATCGTACTTTTCCTGAAGTTCGCTTGCGGATATGCGGTTGTGCATGCTGTCCCAGACCTCCGCAAGTATGTCTTCCTTGCCGTTTATGGATTTTATGAATACCTCGGCTCTGGGGTCCGCGTAGCAGCGGTAGCCCAGCCACTCCGCATAGGACCCGCAGTTGAAGTCGGTATACAGGCGGATGTTTGTATCCGGATGCATCTCCTTGAAAGTATCCATGGCTTTTACCGCGTAGGTGGCGTGCATCAGGTCGTAGCCCGGGTAGAACACGCACCATATCATGGAGATGAGGGCTCCGGCCGCGGCAAGCTTTTTTATCACCGGTACGAAGTTGTATCCGGTGGCTATGGTGCGCAGCTCCCACGCGCAGACCGCACCGCCCATCAGGATCATGAACGCGTTGTTGCGTATGCCGTAGAGCGCCATCGCAAACGTTCCGCAGAGTATGAACAGATATCTGAGGGGGAACTTTTCCTTGCGCGTAAAGCGCAGCACTATGTAGACCAGCTGGCAGCCGAGGACCGCTCCGCTGTAGTCCAGAAGGTCCATGAATCCGGAACGCTTAACCTCGTTGATGTTGGACAGAAGTCCGCCGTCGTTCAGCGAGTTGATAAGGTACAGGAAGGATCTTACGCCGTAGGGATTTATGAGGCTGGCGGCCGCACACGCCGCGAACGCAGCCAGCAGCGGCCACTTCCTGTACTTGCTTCCTTCCACGCCCAGCAGCTTAAACCACCCGAAGTCGCACAGATACGGCAGCATCATTATGAAGAATATCGGCAGCATCGTGGAATGGAACTGCATGTATAAAAGCGCCAGCAGGGGCAGGGGATACAGTTTCTTGATTTCCCCTGTTCGGGCGTACTTTTCCAGGCATAAAAGCTCGGCCAGAAGGAATACATAGCTGAAGATCTGCGGTCTTGTGCGTACGTAGTTGTAGCCTAAAAAGCACATGTTCACGCAGGTAAACAGTATGCTGATGTTCTCGTTGTTTCCGGAGAACAGCATGCAGAGCTTGTAGAACAGCCAGATGATCACTGCAAAGATCAGCAGCACGAAGAAGAACATGCCCACCATGCCGAACCAGTCATAGACCTTATAGAAGGTTATGCAGGTGAGCCATTTTTCGAAGCTGAAAGCAAGGCCTTCGTGGACCGTGAACGGTTCTATGTCCGTAAAGCCGTGCTCAAGTATGTAGCGTCCGTGGTTTATGGTGAACCAGAAGTCGTTGTCCATCACCACGCCTACGAAACTTAAGGGAAGCGCCAGGAGTATGTATTTGCTTATCTTAGCCAGCAGGGAGCCGTCGTTGACCAGTGTGTTCTTCATTGCTGTACGGCCGGTCCCTCTTCAGCGGAGATTTCCGCTGCCGCAGTCTCTTCTTCCGGAATGACCGCATTCTCTTCGGTTTCAGCCGCAGGCTTCTTTTTTTCCAGTATGAGCTTTCTGGAGAAGAAATTGAAAATGGCGGCCAGAGCTATTCCGGCGACCTTAACTATAAGAGGATCGTAACCCAGGACCTTGTTGCCCAGGAACATGACTATCTGGTTGATCGCAAAGCCTACGGCTGCAAGGCACACGAAAATGATGAATACGCGCTTCTTGCCTTTACTGTTGTCGAAGTCGAAAACGAACTTTGCGTTAGCCCAGTAGTTGTAGGTTACGGAGATGGCGAACGCGAATATGTTGGACACCATAGAATCCATGTGCAGAAGCCTTACGCAGACGGCAAGA
>JAFWVZ010000146.1 GCA_017523605.1 Bacillota bacterium
AGCTGATTGATGAAAACGACCATGGTACCGGTCTTGTTTGCAACGCCGGTGATCTTCCTCAGCGCCTGGGACATGAGCCTTGCCTGTGCTCCTACGTGGGAATCTCCCATGTCGCCTTCGATCTCGTTCTTCGGAACGAGCGCAGCTACGGAGTCTATTACAACAACGGCAAGCGCGCCGCTTCTGATAAGCATCTCGCAGATCTCAAGAGCGTCTTCTCCGGTATCCGGCTGGGATACCAGAAGCTCGTCTATGTCTACTCCGAGAGCCTTTGCGTATACAGGATCCAAAGCATGCTCTGCGTCTATGAATGCTGCCCTTCCGCCTTTTTTCTGAGCTTCCGCTATAACATGAAGAGCGAGCGTGGTTTTACCTGAAGATTCCGGTCCGAATATCTCAATTATCCTTCCCTTGGGAAGACCGCCAATGCCGCACGCAATGTCCAGGCTGACGGAACCTGTGGAAACGGCTTCTATGTCCAGCCTTGCGGACTCGTCTCCGAGCATCATGATGGAGCCTTTGCCGAACTTCTTGTCTATCTGAAGAAGAGCAGCTTCCAGCGCCTTGTTCTTTTCTGCGTTCTGATCGTTAGTTTTAAGTGCCATAAAGACCTCCATGAATAAAAGAACATTTGTTCTACGGCAAGAATACCCTAAATCCGGTAAAAGGTCAAGCGTTTTTTAGTAAAAAAATGTTAGCAGTCTGTGCTCTGTCAGTCAATGTTTCGGAGCACATTGTGTACCATTTTTACCATTTGATAGCATGCGAACTCACGGATGTAGTTCCTGTTGTTCCTGTTTGCGCGGAACTCCTTAACTGTAACTTCGTCGCCGTTCATCAGCCCTACGAAGAACTGCCCCACAGGCTTTCCTTCGTCTGCGTCAGGTCCGGCATTCCCTGTTACAGATACGCATATCCTGCATCCGCTCTTTCTGCAGAGTCCGCGTACCATCTCCTCTGCCGTCTGAGGACTGATAGCGCCGTATTTATCAAGCGTTTGAGAAGACACGCCCAGTTCCGACATCTTTGCATCGTTGCTGTACGTAACGATCCCTTTGGAGAACACTTTTGATGCACCCGGAACGTCCGTTATCATCTTAGCGAACATTCCGCCGGTGATCGACTCTGCGGACGCTATCTTTATGCCCTTCTCTTTAAGTTTATCCATTACGATGAAGAGCAGATCCTTGTCATCCTCGCTGTAGATATATTCCCCTACACGCTCACGTATCTTGACCATGCATTCCTCAACGGCATCCCGAGCCTCTTTAAGCGTCGGCCTTTTAGACGCGACCCGGAAACTGCACTCGAACTGCTTTGCGTAAGTTGCAATGGTTGGATCTGTCTGTCCATCGATCAGATCCATAAGCCTGGTCTCAAGATCGGATTCCCCGATACCCGTAGTTCTTACGATCTTATAGAAAAGATACCCGTCGTCGTGGGCTCTGAGCCTGGGTACAACGTGGTCACGGAACATCGGAACGTTCTCTCTGGGCGGACCGGGAAGAACATAGATATGCCTCTGTCCGTCAGTATAATAGAATCCCGGAGCCGTGCCGTTGGGGTTAGGCAGGATGACGCTTCCGCGCGGGAACCAGGCCTGTTTAACGTTGTTTTCAGCCATTACCCGTCCCTGTGATTCGAACCATCCGCGTAATGTTTTCAGCTCTTCCGGGTGCTCTTCCAAAGGCACTCCGAAGTACTCGGCTATCGTCTCTTTTGTCAGATCGTCCTCGGTGGGTCCAAGCCCGCCGGTAGTGATTATCAGGTCGCAGTCTTCGTAGGACTGCTGAAGAGCTTTCAGAAGCCTGCCCCTGTTGTCGCCGACTGTTACATGACGAAGAACGTCTACTCCAAGAGCATTAAGCTCCTTGGACAAGAAGACGGAATTCGTATTTAATATGCTGCCGAAGAGTATCTCGGTGCCTATCGTAAGTATAGTTGCTTTCATGGCGCCCCGCTACATTGAAAATACGTTCTTGTTCTTGATGATGTACTCCGCGCCGGAAACTATCGTCATTACGAGCGAAGCCCACAGGAGCACCTTGCCTATGATGTCCAGCGCCTTGCCGTAAGGCTGAAGGAGCAGGAATATTACCGCGAACATCTGGAGAACGGTCTTTATCTTTCCTGTCATGCCGGCTGCAACCACAGTTCCCTGAGACGCCGCTACGGTACGCATTCCTGATACTGCAAACTCTCTGGCAAGAATAATGATCAGCATCCAGCCGGGCATTATTCCTTTGTCTATAAACATGCAGAACGCAGCGTAGACAAGGACTTTGTCCGCGAGCGGATCCATTATCTTTCCGAAGTTAGTTATAAGGTTCCGCTCTCTTGCGATCTTGCCGTCGAAATAATCGGTGATCGACGCGATGATGAACACTATCAGCGCCGGAATATTGAGTCCGAACGCGTACAGCACGACAAATATGGGTACGCATATGACTCTTGCTATTGTTAATTTGTTCGGAAGATTCATGTCTATATCTCCTCCCCTGAAAGATCGTAATCAAAAGCGTCAGTTATCTTAACTTTTGCGAAAGATCCGGGTGCAGTACCCGGCTTTCCGGTAAAAATGACGCTGTTGTCTATGTCGGGCGCGTCCATGTAAGTCCTGCCTATGCAGGTGCCGTCGTCTTCGACTTCCTCCACAAGGACTTCCAGCTCGCGTCCTATCAGCTTAGTATTATTTTCAAGCGATATCCTCTGCTGCAGAGACATTATGCAATCCAGCCTGCGGGCTTTAACATCCGATCTTACCTGGCCTTTCATCTCTGCGGCTTTAGTGCCTTCTTCTCTGGAATAAGAAAATGCACCAAGGCGCTCGAAGCGCATGGACTCTATGAACTCCATAAGTTCGTCGAACTGTCCGGCTCTTTCTCCGGGGAATCCGGTTATAAGCGTTGTCCTGATCGCGATATCCGGGATATGTTTACGTAATTTTGTTACTGTATCGACAATGGTCTCATGCGTTGACTTGCGGTCCATCGCCCTAAGAATATCATCAGAGCAATGCTGTATGGGAATGTCTATGTACTTACAGATCTTATCGTTGGTACGTATCTCTTCTATGAGGCCGTCTGTTATCTCGTCCTCGTAGCAGTACATAAGGCGTATCCATTTTACACCGTCTATTTTACTGAGTTTTCTGAGCAGTTTAGGCAGTGCGTCCGTGATCCCGAGATCTCTGCCGTAGAAAGTAACGTCCTGCGCTATCACCACAAGCTCTTTGCAGCCTTCTTCGGCAAGCTGACGTGCTTCCTTAAGGATGTCCTCTTCTCTTCTGCTGCGGTATCTACCTCTAATTTTTGGTATTATGCAGTAGCTGCAGTTGTTTGCGCAGCCTTCGGCTATCTTTATGGATCTGGTCCAGGGAACAGTAAGGATCTGTCTGCTTCCGAGCTCTTTATAAGTTGTTCCGCAGGCGCCGGCATTAACTCTGCAGACGTCGGATCCAAGGACTATTGCAGGAAGCTTGTCGTAATCGTTTACTCCGAGGATGTAATCCGCTTCAGGAAGCTCTTTTTCAAGTTCAGAAGCATATCTTTGAGTTAGGCATCCGCTGACTATAAGAAGTTTGTTTCCGCCGGATGACTCTTTGACTTCGTTAAGTTCAAATATTGCTTCTACAGACTGTTTTTTTGCGTCTCCGATGAAACCGCAGGTGTTTACCAGAAGAACGTCTGCGTATTCAGGTTCATTGACTATAACGCAGCCCGCATCTGTTAGAAGACGGGCTGCGTTCTCTGAATCTACTGTATTCTTTTCACAACCGAGGGTGCGGATATAGACTTTCTTCAAAACCCGATCTCCTCTTCAACTGCGGAGGATCCGCTGTTTGCAAGCTCCTCCAGACTTTGGAACTCCGCAAGGGTCATGTTTACCTTCCTGGGTCTTGCTCCGTCCGGCGGACCGACTATGCCGCGTTCTTCCATAAGCTCTACGAGCCTGGCTGCGCGGTTGTATCCAATGCGGAATCTGCGCTGGAGCATGGAGACGGAACACTGCTCGGCCCTAACGACT
>JAFWVZ010000147.1 GCA_017523605.1 Bacillota bacterium
GCGGAAAAACTGGGCGCGGTAAAGGCTCAGTACGGGCCGCAGGCCGTAACGGTCTACAGCGGTCACACCAAGTGGTACAGGACCTTCGTCCAGAGGTTCGCGTATTCGTTCGGAACGCCCAACTACGCAACGGAATCCAGCTGCTGCTTTACCCACGGTTACATGGCGGGTAAATCGGTCCTGGGCTTCAACGTGGGTCCGGACATGAAGAATGCCGGAGTGTTCCTCGGCTGGTCGTACTGTCCTCACAGGGACCCGCGCGACCTTAAGGCGATACTCGGCTTCAAGAAGAACGGCGGAAAGCTGATAGTAGTGGACTGCAGACGCACTCAGGCCGCTGAGATAGCGGACATCTTCCTTCAGCCCATACCCGGAACGGACCTTGCGATAATACTCTGCATGGCCAACATCCTTATAGAAAACGGCTGGATAGATAAAGAATACATGGACAGATACGTCTACGGCTTTGACAAGTTCAAGGAAGCGGCGTCCAAATACGGAAAGGACAACATAGAGAAGCTGTCCGGAGCAAAGTACGAGGATATCTACAAGGCCTGCGAGCTTATCCACGGGCATCTGCCGATGGCTATAAACAAGTTCAACGGACACCACGTAAACGGCTTCAACGCCAACAGGGCGCTCTACGCGCTGTCGGCAATAACAGGCTGCTACGATGTTAAGGGCGGCCAGTCGCCCAAGCCTTTCGCGTTCCAGCACATGGGCGGAGGCTTTAAGACTCTGGACAGAGAATTCTGCGAGGCCAAAAGGCCGCTGTCGCCTCTGCCGATAGGCTGCGACAAGTTCCCGCTGTGGAACTGGTACGAGCACGAGGCCCAGGCGATAAGCATCCCGGATTCCGTGCTTAATGGAGAACCGTATCCTACAAAAGCGATAATGGCCTTCGGGCTCAACTACCGCATGTGGCCGGATTCCCTGCGCATGAAGGAAGCCTTAAACAAGCTGGATTTCTTCGCGGACATGGACCTGTTCCTTACGGACACCGCTAAGATGGCGGACATAGTGCTTCCGGCGGCGTCCACCGTGGAGCGCAGCGACCTTAAGTTCTACCCGGGAGGGTACATGTGGTATCCTGCTCCTGTCATAGAACCGCTGGGCGAGTCCAGGCCGGACGAGCAGGTAGTGTGCGACCTTGCGGAGATAATGGATCTGGACGATCCTGTGCTGCGCTCCGGAGTGGTCGCTACTTACGATCACATACTAAGAGACCTGTCGTTTAAGATAAAGGACGTAAGCGGACCGGATCCCGTAAAGGTGGCGGACTTCAAGCCCTGGCAGCCCATGCAGGCGCTTACGGCTGGGCTCCCGACGCCTACGCGCAAGATAGAGCTGTCCTGCTCTGTAATAGAGGATCATCCGGAGTGGGGGCTCTGCTCCGTTCCGGACTACATGCCCGCTTTCGACGAAAAGGAAGCCGCGGAGTATCCGCTGGTGCTGGTGGCCGGAGCCAGGAACAAGAACCGCTTCCACTCCAGGCTTACCAACCATCCGTGGGAGAGGGCGGCCGCAGGCGAGATAGACGTTCAGATCCATCCGGACGACGCGGCGGAGCTTGGGATAAAGGACGGCGACAGGGTAGTGGTAGAGACCCGCACCGGCAGCATAGAGCTTAAGGCAAGCGTAACGGAAGTCTCCCGCAGGGGCAGTGTAAACATATACCACGACGATCCTTCCGCTCCTGCCAACGACGTAATTCCTTCGGACCGCAGGGATCCTTACACCGGTTTCCCGGCGTTCAAATCGGCCAGATGCAGGATCAGAAAGGCGGCAGCCAGATGAAGAAGATAGTTTTCAGAGAAGAAAAATGCGCAGGCTGCAACATATGCTCCATAGCCTGCATGGATCAGAATGACTACGATCCTTCGTGGGGAACGGAACCTTTCAGGACTTCCGGATGCGTGCTTAAGGACGGAAAATACAAGAACTGGTCGACGGCCTGCGTGCACTGCGGACTGTGCATAGACGTTTGCCCGCTGACGTGCATAAGCCGCGACGAGCAGACCGGCATGGTGGTAGTGGACGACACGGCCTGCGTGGGCTGCGGAGCCTGCGCAAACGAGTGCCCGGTGTCCGCGCCTAAGATCGTGGACGGCAAGATGCGCAAGTGCGACGGCTGCAACGAAAGAATAAAGGCCGGGATGCTCCCGGCCTGCGTAAGGGCATGCCCCACGGGCGCTCTGTCCTTCGAATAGCTATTTAAGTTCTATAGTTAAAATGTTTTTCACATCGCGCTTGGCGTTGCTGTCCGAAAGCACCACCAGGCGCGGTTTGTTTTCTTCGCCAATTATCAGGTAGACGTTCTTTTCCGTCTGCAGTTCGTCCGCCTTTATCTCCGCGGTGTAATTGTCTTCCGCCAGGACCGTAAGGGTGGTGTAGCCGCTGTATTTTTCCAGCAGTTTGCGCATTTCCAGACCTTTGGCGTCGATCTCCAGAGTCTTTCCGTTTGCCCGCGTTACCGTGGCCTTTACGTCCGTAAGATCCAGCCTGCCGAGATCCACTTTGGTCTGCTTTCCGTTCTGTACGATGATCACTTCGCTCACGGCTTTCTGAGGCTGATTCCTGGATACTATCACGGCAAGCACCGCGGCAAGGACCACAAGAACGGCAAGGATGATGAGCAGCGTCTTTTTTTTCATGTTTCGGGACCTTCCTTCTTAACGTTTTGTCTGTCGTTCGCGAATACCGGCCGCAGACGTTTGCAGAGGAAGGCAGCGATGAAGCCGCAGATGATGCCGCTGATGCAGGCAGTGCAGCAGTAGAGCGCAAGCACCGGTCCCACCAGACCGAACACTACCACGTTGGCCGTAAGACTTGAGGCAACGGAGGCCAGAGCGCAGCATATGACTATCCGCACGTCTTCGGACATGCCGGTCCGTTCCGGAAGAAGCACGCAGAGGTCTATCACCAGGCCCGGGATAAGGTATCCCAGCGGTGCCAGCGCGCCCATGCTTCCTACGCTTCCCAGAAGGAAAGCTATGCCGCTCTGTACCAGCCCCATAAGCATTCCCGCGCCGAACCGTTTAACTATAAAAGCTGCCGTTACAAGAAACAGCAGCGAAAAACTGGTCCCGATCCCGCCGGGAATGTGGAGATTGTCCGTAATAAGGTTTGCTGCGGGCGCTATCAGCTTCTTTGCGATAATGCCAAGATCGCAGCATACGGCCATGAAGATAAGGTACTTTAGGCTAATGCGCTTCAACTGATCTTCCTTTTCAAACACGGAAGGTCGGGCGGTTTCCGGCCCGGCCCCGGCCGGGGGACCGTAGCAGGCGCCTTAGGTCCGAGGGCTCGGAGGATCGTGTATTCGTATGTTTCAGGGATATGTCCCTGATGAGATCATTATATTACTGATGGCGTTCTGCCGCAAGTGCGGTAAACTTTTCCAGGTCTTCCGGCGTGTTGCAGTTTAGAAGCTCCGGCGAGTCTTCCGGAAGCTTCAGGAGCACGGGCGGATGACCGCGGAACAGCTCCCGTACGGCAAGCCTGCCGCTGTTTACCAGCTCCAGCGCGTCCTCCGCCAGGGACTTTTTGTAGACCCCGATGAGCGGCTGGATCCCGGAAGACGAGGCAAGCAGTACTATCTCCGCGGAGCATTCTTCCGCGGTCCGAATAAGCTTTCCGACGGTTTCCGCGCTTACGGCCGCTGCGTCCACGCTGAGAATGACGCAGCGTTCCGCGCCCGAGGCGCTGAGCGCCGAAGCGATGGCGCACAGGGGACCTTTGTCCGGCAGCAGATCTTCCACCAGCCTTGCGTCCGCGGGGATGGTCCTGCGGTTTCCCGGCGCGTCGCAGACCATAAGGTCTTTAATTCCGGCGGCCCGCAGCTTTTCCAGCTGCATCTCAAGCAGAGACCTGCCGTTTATGACCAGCGAGGCCTTGTCCCTTCCCATCCTTTTGGATCTTCCGCCGGCGAGCACCGCGCCGGAGAACTGTTTCTTTTCCATAGCTTTTTCAGTATATCATCCTTTGCGGATATGATAAAATAAAATATCAGAGCATATCGCCCGCGGCCGGAGGACCGGAACGGAGGATGACAGAAAATGACTACATACGATGTATTGATAATAGGAGCGGGAGCGTCGGGGCTTGCGGCTGCGGCCGCGGCATCAAAGCGCGGACTTAAGACTGCGCTGCTGGAAAGAAACGATGCGCCCGGCAGAAAGATACGCGCCACGGGCAACGGAAGGTGCAACTACAGCAATGTTGACGCTCCGGGGAGCAAAGAAGTGGTGGACCGCCTCAGACAGCTTGCGGGCATAGAGCCGGCCGTGGAAGAGGGCAGGATATACCCGCGCAGCTTCGAGGCCGCGACAGTGGCGGAAGCCCTTGCAAATGCTGCGTTGGGCGCGGATCTTATACTCAACGCCAGGGCGGTATCCGCGGAAAAGAACGGCGGCACATTTACTGTAAAGACCGAGGACGGCAGGACCTTCGTTTCCCGCGCCCTGATACTTGCGTGCGGCGGGAAGGCCGGCATACAGTACGGCTGCTACGGCGACGGCTACAAGCTTGCGAAGGCATTCGGACACAGCGTGGAAAGGCCCATCCCTGCGTTGGACGCCATGGTCTGCGCGGAGGATCTGGAAGCTCTTCACGGTGTAAGGGCGCTTGCAAAAGCAACGCTTTCGATGGAGAGCGGGATAAGCTGCGGCGGTGAGTTCTGCAGCATCTACGCATCCGGTAACGCAGGAGAAGACAGCTGGGAAAGGCCGGAACTTCCGGCCAGCGAAGAGGGTGAGGTGCAGTTTACCAGAAACGGCATCTCCGGGATCTGCGTAATGGATCTGAGCAGGTATCTAAGGCTGCAGGCAGGCACGGTCTACATTCTGAGCCTGGACTTCTTCCCGGAGAAGACCCCGGAAGAACTGGCGGAAATGCTTACAGAAAGACGCCGCACTTTCGGAACGGGTCTTAAGGGCCTTGTTCCCGAAAAGCTTGCGGAATACATAGAAGAGCCGGGCAAAGGACGCTCTGCCAAGGATCTTAGTTTTATAGTTACCGGAACAAGAGGGTGGAAGACCGCGCAGGTAACGCGCGGCGGAGTTCCCCTGTCCGAGGTGGATCCGGAGACCTTCGAGTCCGGGCTGTGCAAAGGCTTGTACATTACCGGAGAGCTTCTGGACTACGACGGACCCTGCGGCGGCTTCAACCTTAACTGGGCGTTCCTGACAGGTCTTGCGGCAGGCGAAAGTGCCGGAAAGGAAGACTGACCATGTCCGAAAAAGTGTGGACAGAGCAGCAGAAAAGGGCCATAGAGGAAAGAGACCGCAACCTTCTGGTATCCGCAGCGGCGGGTTCCGGAAAGACCGCGGTGCTGTCCGAAAGGGTCTCCCGGCTGGTGGACGAAGGCACGGAACTGGAGTCCATGCTTATAATAACTTTCACAACGTCTGCGGCAGGCGAGATGCGAAAGCGCATACTCGAAAAAGTCCCGGATCCGCTGTTCTCAAAGACTCACATCAGCACTTTCAGCTCCCTGGCCATGGACATCTACAGGGAGTATTACCACATAATAGACGTGCCGCCGGGGCTCGGCGTGTGCGACGAATACAAGCAGAACATTTTCAGGAACGAAGCTTTGGACGAGATGTTCGAGGATCTCTTCGAGAAAGACGACAAGGAATTCAAAGACTTCCTCATCCACAACTGCTCTCCAAAGAACAACGAAGCCGCCAGGGCAATGATCCTGGATCTTTACACATTCATCCAGAGCATGCCGGATCCAATGGACTGGCTGTCCAAAGTGGAGTCCGGGGAGTTCCTGGACGCGGACGCGATATTGGCGGAGGCTGCCGGGGATGCGGAAGACAAGCTCCGCGAGGCTTTAGGCTGCTTCGATCAGGCTTCCGGGCTGCTAAGACAGCCGCTGGTAGACGGAGTGGCCCCCATGCCCAGGCTTGCGGAAAAGGTGGAGGAATACAGCGGCAGGATACGCAGCATTCTGGAACTTTTCGAGGCGGGCGATACGGAAAGGGCGGTGCAGGCTCTGGCGGAGCTTTCCGCGGCCAGCATGCCTGCGCTTTCCGCGAACAAGGAAGAAAAGCCCGGATACCAGCGCATAGCGGACGAGGTAAAGACCTACCGGGACGACGGAAAAAAGTCGCTTAAGGAAGCCGCCGCGCTGCTTGCAGGCGTGGACAGGGAAACGCTGAAAAAGGAGAACGAGCTTCTACTTGCGCAGCTTAAGAGCATCTGCAGATTCACCGGGGAATTCTCCGAAAGATACAGCAAAAAGAAGCTGTCCGCAGGCCTTATGGACTTCTCCGACGCGGACCATTTTGCGCTGCGCATACTGGAGGATGCGGGCGTGCGGCAGGAGCTCCGCGACCGTTTCGACTGCATATTCGTGGACGAGTATCAGGACTGCAACTACGTGCAGGAGGAGCTTGTAAGAAGGCTCAGCCGCGGCAATAACGTTTTCATGGTCGGCGACGTAAAACAGAGCATATACAAGTTCCGGCTTGCCGAACCGGGCATATTCATACAGAAATACAAGGACTACTCCGCGGGGCTGGTAAAGGATTCCGCGGCGATAGACCTTAACATGAACTTCCGCAGCAAGCGCCCCGTCATCGACCTGGTAAACAAGGTCTTTAAGGACATAATGACAGAGCGCACGGTGGGCATGGA
>JAFWVZ010000148.1 GCA_017523605.1 Bacillota bacterium
GCTATGGAAGGCTCGTTGTCCAGTATGTCCTCTATGGTCCGGTTGACGCTGTCCGGCGACGGTACGGCCGGGTTGCCCAGGCTGTAGTCGTAGATGTTCTCCGCGCCTACCTGCGCCGCGCGCATCTTTCCGTACTCGAAAAGCTCGCGGATGACGGATCTGGCGCTTCCGAGCGCATACATTCTGTCGGATATGATCATTGCCGTTTTCCTTTCTGTATTGTCCGACGGCCCTGCCGGGCTTACGGTCTTAACGTTTATTTACCCGTTCTGCATATAGCGGAACTTATTTGTTGACCCAGTTGACAGGCTCTTCGCCGTTTTCCGCGCGGAAAATGTTGTCCCATATCGTGCGGTATGCCTTGCGGAACATGTTTACCGTAACCCCCGCTATGTGCGGCGAGAACAGCACCTTGTCCGCAAGCTCCGCCGGCATGTTAAGGAACTCGTTGTCCTTAAGCACGGGTTCCGGCGCCACGGTATCGAATGCAGCCCTGGAAAGCTTGCCGCTCTTAAGAGCGTCTATCACATCCGCGTTCACCATAAGCTCCCCGCGCGACGTGTTTATCAGCATGGCGCCGTCCTTCATCTTTGCGATGAACTCCTTGTCCACCATGCCCGCCGTCTGCAGGTTAGCCGGAAGATGCAGGCTTACTATGTCGCACTGCTTAAGCAGCTCGTCCCTCTCCAGGAACTTTACGCCTGTTGCCAGCTCTTCCGCGCGCGGCTGCCTTGCCACCGTAAAGAACACTTCCGGCCCGAAGGGCTTGAGCATCCTTACAACTTCTTTTGCAATGTCGCCGAAGCCTATGAGTCCTATCTTAAACTCCGAGAGCTCGTGGACTCCGGCTTTCATCATGGCGGACTTAGTCTCTATCTGGCGACCCTCGAGCACTGCCCTGTGGCCGAAGAGCACGTCGCGCGTTAGCGCAAGCATCATCATTACGGTGTGCTCCGCTACTGCCGCGGCGTTGGCGCCTTTGTTGTTGCAGACGATAATCCCGCGCTCCGAGGCAGCCTTAACGTCTATTCCGTTGTAGCCCACGCCCTCCGAATGGATAAGCTTAAGGCCGGGCATGGCGTCCATGTGCGCCGCCGTAAACGTGCCTATGGCGTCGATTATTACGTACTGCGCGCCGCCGGCTTTTTCTGCAAGCTCCTCCGGGGATATCTGCCCCGGAAGAGCAATAAGCTGCGCGCCTTTTATGTCTATGTCCGCGCCGAATTTCTCCTGACGCGGCATGGATCCTATAAGAGCTACCTTCATGGCGGTCTCCTTTGTCTGCCGGATCGTCCGGCAGCTGTCCGTTACCGGTATGCCGCTGAGCTTAGAACGCCCAGTTGCCGTCCTTGAATATCTGTACCTTCTTGCCGTCTCTGGTGTTGGCCACGATGCTCAGGTCCTTGGAACCTATCATGAAGTCAACGTGCATGAAGGACTTGTTTACGCCCTTGTCGTAAGCTTCCTGCAGGGACTCCAGCTTCTCGAAGTCGTCCAGGCAGTCCGCGAAACCGAAGCCAAGAGCCAGGTGGCATGCCGCGTTCTCGTCGAACAGGGTGTTGTAGAACAGCAGTCCGCTGTTGTTGATCGGGGAATCGTAAGGCACCAGAGCGACCTCGCCCAGCATGCAGGAACCCTCGTCCATGTTGATTATCTCGCCGAGCACGTCCTTGCCCTTTTCGGCATCCCATTCGACGGCCTTGCCGTTCTCGAAGCGTACCCAGAAGTTCTCTATCAGCTGACCGTTGTAGGACAGCGGCTTTGTGGCGTATACGATGCCTTCCGCGTGGCCCTTGAGCGGAGAGATGAAGCACTCCTCGGAGGGCATGTTGGGGTTGTATACGTTGCCCAGAAGGCTGGTGTCCGCGCCGCCGTTGAAGTGAGCGCCTTCTATCATCCATACCTTGAAGTCCGTGCCGTTAGCGCTCTTGTACTCCAGACTCTCTATGCCCAGGGAATTGAGGTACTTGCAGCGCGCCTTAAGATCCTTGTTGTGAGCGTCCCAAGCTGCCATCGGGTCGTCGGATACTCTTGCGCAGGTAAGTATTGCCTCCCACAGCTTTTCTATAGCCTGATGCTTGGAAAGTTCGGGGAAGAGCTTCTTTGCCCACTTTTCGCCCGGAACAGCGGCTATGCACCACTGATACTTGTTCTCTATCTGATCCCTGTATGCGCGGATGAGCGGCATCCTCTTCTGCATCGCCTTGGAGAGCTTATTCTGGTTGATGCCCTTAAGGCCGTCCGGATCCTCGGACTCAAGATAGATGCGGCAGGGAATGGTATTTACGTAGTGCTGCCAGCGTGCCGCCTCGTAATCCTCCAGGGTACCCAGAGTCTTAAGGCTCATGTATCTGGTATGTACCTTGGTGAGGGGCTGATAAGTCCAGTCTACCTTTACGGACTTGGCTCCCAGCTTGTAGCATTCTTCCACCAGCATCTTAACGAAC
>JAFWVZ010000149.1 GCA_017523605.1 Bacillota bacterium
CCGCAGAAAGGAGATCAATAGTGGACTATACAAAGTATGTGCTAAAGGATGCGGAAAAGCTTAACGCTCTGCTGGAAGGCAGGGACAACATCTTCGTCGTATCCTGCAACAAGTGCTTTAAGGAATTCAAGACTCTTGAGGAACCGGAACTCAAGGAATTCACGGAACTTGCTGCGGCACAGGGAAAAACAGTTACAGGGACCGTGTCTTTGGACTTCCTCTGCAACAGCATCCAGACCAGGCAGAAGCTGGACGGTAAGATCCCCGCAGGAACGGAGAACATAATCGTCATCTCCTGCGGACTGGGCGTGCAGACCATAGCCGAGCAGGAGGGCCTCAACGTATTTACTGCGACGGACTCTCTCAACTACATCGGCTTCCACGGCATGGCTCTTACCAAAAAGACCTGCGATGCCTGCAACCAGTGCTACCTCAACATCACCGGAGGTATCTGCCCCATTACGGACTGCACCAAGAGCCTTATCAACGGCCAGTGCGGCGGCGCAAAGAACGGCAAGTGCGAGATCGACCCCGCCAAGGACTGCGCGTGGGAAAAGATCTACAGAAGACTGGAGAAGCAGGGACGCAATCCGGAATTCGTAAAGCAGCCGGTACAGCTGCGCGACTATTCCAAGGTCAACTTCAAGGCAGTGCACGAGTACGTTGAGAGCGTAAGAGACAAGAGGCTGGACGGCTACTACGGCGGCATCCATCCGCTTGAGAAGAAGGAACTTACGGAGCACATGGCTCCCGTTCCGTTCCCGGCTCCCGCGGAAGTTGTCATCCCCATGTCCCAGCACGTAGGAAAGCCTGCCAACCCCATCGTTAAGGTAGGCGACTATGTAAAGGTCGGCCAGAAGATAGGCGAGCTTGCGGGCTTCATCAGCTGCAACATCCACTCCAGCGTAAGCGGTACCGTTACCGCGGTGGAAGACCGTCCGGGAAGCAGAGGACCCGTCATGTCCGTAGTCATCAAGAACGATTACAAGGACATCTTAGATGATTCCGTAAAACCGGCCAAGCCGCTGGAAGAGCTTACCAAGGAAGAGATCGTAGAGATCGTTAAGGAGAAGGGCATCGCCGGAATGGGCGGCGCCACGTTCCCTACATATGTAAAGCTTATGCCCGGCAAGCCGATAGACGTGGTACTCATCAACGGTTCCGAGTGCGAACCGCTGATCACCGTTGACCACAGGGCGCTGCTCGCGTATGCGGACGACGTCATCTTCGGACTGAAGGCCATAATGAAGGCCGTGGACGCTCCCAAGGGCATCATCGTAGTAGAAGACAACAAGCCGGACGCCATAGCCAACCTTAAGGAAAAGCTGGAAGGCGTAGAAAACATAGAAGTCCTTCAGGCAAGGACCAAGTATCCACAGGGCGCAGAAAAGATGCTCATCAAGCGCGCCACCGGACGCAAGGTACCCAGCGGCGGACTTCCGGCAGATGTAGGCGTTGTAGTAAGCAACGTAGGATCTGCCAAGGCCATAGCGGACGCCATAAAGACAGGCATGCCGCTCGTGGAAAGACTCGTTACCGTCTCCGGCGAGAAGATAGCTCACCCGGGCAACTACCTCGTAAAGATCGGTACCGACGTAGAAGAAGTAATAGACTACTGCGGCGGAATAACCGGCGACAACGTTACGGTAAAGATGGGCGGACCGATGATGGGCGTAGTGCTCACGGAACTCGGCGTTCCCGTAAACAAGGGCACCAACGGCATAATCGCTCTGGAGACGGACCACACCGTACCTCAGGAGTGCATCAAGTGCGGACGCTGCGTGGACGTATGCCCCATGGAACTCAGACCGCTTCAGTTCTACAAAGCTTCGGCGGAGCCGGACGGACAGACCTTCAAGGACCTGAACGTTATGGACTGCATGGAGTGCGGATGCTGCCAGTACATCTGCTCCTCCAAGATAAAGCTTCTGGACTGCATAAGAGCAGGAAAATCGGCAGTAAGGGGGATGAAGTAAAATGCTTATTACAAATCTTAAGAACAAAGAAGCCCTTGCACCGCTTATCGAAAACAAGAAGGTATTCGTAATAAACTGCTACGGCTGCAAGGAAGTAAGCTTCCCCGAAGCCGCGGCAAACGAGTATCAGGCAGAGCTTAAGGAAGCAGGACAGCTTGCCGGCATCATGACTACCGACTACATCTGCAACACCGACAACCTGGAGGAACGCATAAAGTGGTTCGGCAAGGACATAGAGAAGGCAGACTGCATACTTGTATTCTCCTGCGGCGTAGGCGTACAGACCGTGGCCGAGCGCTTTGAGGACAAGCCCGTATACGCTGCCTGCGATACCCTGCGCCTGCCCGGATTCCAGGGAGTTACACCGCTTACCGTAGACTGCGGCCAGTGCGGAGAATGCTTCCTTAACCTTACCGGAGGCATCTGCCCGATAACGGCCTGCTCCAAGAGCCTGGTAAACGGACCCTGCGGAGGAACCAGCAAGGACGGAAAGTGCGAAGTAGACCCCGGCATGGAATGCGGATGGCTGAGGATCTACAAGCGTCTGGAGGAGAGGGGACGCCTCAAGGAGTTCAACTTCCCCACGCAGATGCACAACTTCGCCACTTTCGAAGCGACAAAAGAAGCAAAAGAAACTATAATTGAGTAATGATAGGAGATACACGTAATGAAGATCACTGAATTATTTAAGAATGGTGAATTTGTAGTAACTGCTGAAGTCGGTCCTCCCAAGGGTTGCCACGTCGAGGGCATGGTGGAGGAAGCCAAGGAATACCTCAGCAAGCTGCACGCCGTAAATATAACCGACTGTCAGTCCAGCGTAATGCGCCTGTCCTCCCTGGGCATGTGCAAGGCTCTTAAGGACGCCGGACTCAACCCCATATTCCAGCTGACCTGCCGCGACAGGAACAGGATAGCCATCCAGGCAG
>JAFWVZ010000150.1 GCA_017523605.1 Bacillota bacterium
AGTATCGGCCTTTATGGGAGCCTCCTCCGGCTTCTGGCCTTTAAGCTCCGCCGCAGCCTCTTCCACAAGCCTGCAGTAGAGCTCGTATCCTATGGAGAGCATGTGTCCGGACTGTTCTACGCCCAGGATGTTTCCTGCGCCTCTGAGCTCCAGATCTCTCATGGCAACTCGGAAGCCCGAACCGAACTCCGTAAATTCCTTTATCGCGCGAAGACGCTTTTCGGCTATCTCCGTAAGCACCTTGTCCTTCTTATAGAACAGATACGCGTAGGCCATGCGGCTGCTGCGCCCCACCCTTCCGCGGAGCTGGTAGAGCTGCGACAGCCCGAAGCGGTCCGCGTCCAGGACTATGAGCGTGTTGACGTTGGGGATGTCCAGACCGGACTCTATTATGGTAGTGGACACCAGAACGTCGAAACGCCCGGATGTAAAGTCCATCATAACGTCTTCCAGCTGCTTTTCGCCCATCTGACCGTGAGCCGCCGCGACGCGCGCCTCCGGCACCAGTTCTTCTATCTTGTCCGCTACGCGGTTTATCCCGCGCACGCGGTTATATACAACGTAAACCTGGCCGCCGCGCCCGAGTTCCCTTTTTACCGCGTCCGCTATAAGCTCGTCGTCCTGCTCCATTACGTAGGTCTGAACGGGGTAGCGGTCCTCCGGAGGTTCCTCTATTACGGACATGTCGCGCACGCCTATAAGGCTCATGTGAAGTGTCCTGGGGATCGGGGTCGCGGAAAGCGTAAGCACATCCACGTTCTCGCGGAGCATCTTTATGGCTTCCTTGTGCTCCACGCCGAAGCGCTGTTCCTCGTCTATCACCAGCAGTCCCAGATCCTTAAACTCCACGTCCGCGGAAAGCAGTCTGTGCGTTCCTACGACAAGGTCCACCTCGCCGGTCTTGATCTTTTTTACGATCTCGTCCTGCTGCTTGTCCGTGCGGAAGCGCGAAAGCATCTCCACGTTGAAGGGGTAGCCCGCGAAACGGTCCTTAAAGGTGTTGTAGTGCTGGTTTGCCAGTATGGTCGTAGGTACCAGCACCGCGGCCTGCTTGCCTTCTTCAAGGCATTTGAATATGGCGCGCGCGGCTACTTCCGTCTTGCCGTAGCCCACGTCGCCGCAGAGCAGCCTGTCCATGGGGACGGGCCTTTGCATGTCCTTCTTTATCTCCTCGGCGCAGCGAAGCTGGTCGTCCGTCTCCTGATACGGGAAGGCGTCCTCGAACTCCCTCTGCCAGGTAGTGTCCGGGCCGAACTCGTGGCCTTGGGCAAGCTGCCTCTTGGCGGACAGCTGTATGTACTCCTCCGCCATGTCCTTTATTGCTGCCTTGGCTCTGGCCTTTGTCTGCTGCCACTCCGTGCCGGAAAGTTTGTTTATCTTAGGCTCCAGGCCCTCGGAACCCACGTATTTCTGGATGTTGTCCAGCTGGTCCACGGGTACGTAGAGCACGTCCGCTCCGGCGTACTGGATCTTAAGGTAGTCCATGGTGCTGCCGTCCACGGTAAGCTTTTCTATGCCGGTAAAGCGGCCCACTCCGTGAGCGTCGTGCACCACGTAGTCGCCCTTCTTTATGTCTGTAAAGACCTTTATCTCAGCGCCCTTTGCGCGCTTGCGCCTTGTCTTCTTGCTTCTGGCGAATATGTCGTTCTCGGAAAGGAAAACTTCCTTTTCCTTCGGGAAGACCGTGCCGCAGACCAGGCTTCCGTCGCGCAGTTCCACCTTGTTTTCAAGGCCTGCTCTGGACAGGAACTCCTTAAGGTTTACCAGTCTGTCCG
>JAFWVZ010000151.1 GCA_017523605.1 Bacillota bacterium
AGGCACCATGCTCAAAGACAGCGGACTTCCCGGAATGAAGGTCCTGGAGTTCGCTTTCGATCCGGACTACGACAGCGAGCATCTTCCTCACAACCACAGCGAGAACTGCGTCTGCTACATAGGCACGCACGACAACTGCACTGTTAAGGAATGGGTGCAGCACGACGCGCCTAAGCGCTGTCTGGACTACGCTAAGAAGTATCTGCACATCACGGACGACGAAGGCTTTACATGGGGCCTCATACGCGCAGGCATGAGCTCGCCGGCAAGGCTGTTCGTGGCTCAGATGCAGGACTACCTGGGACTCGGTGCGGAGGGACGCATAAACCGCCCGGGGACTGTAGGAGGCAACTGGGAATGGCGCATGACGGAGGAGCAGCTTAAGGACGCTCCGGTAAAGCGCATCAAGGAGATCACAAAACGCTATAAAAGGTAGCATCTCCGCAATAAACATAAGCAGCCCGCCGGCATTCAGTCCGGCGGGCTTTTGCGTGTGGGCAGCAGCTTGGCGGCGTCCGGTGCGCTGCACCGGTCCGGGTATTCTGTGTTTTGACAGGCGGCTCCGCCGCACCGGGGTAATATTGCTTATATAATTGATTGAATACGGTCTCTGTTTAAGTTATAATATCTTAGTTATTGTATTGGGATGAAACTTTTCAAGTAACGGGATAACAAATGGATTTTTTAACCAGAACAATTGTGATAATCGGCGGAGTCCTTCTAGCTGGGCTCATACTTGCGATAGTTCTGTCCGGGATCAAAAGACCGGGCAAGGGCATAGGCAGGTTCTTCGCCACGCTCGGAGTAACGCTTCTGCTCCTTGTTGCAACGCTGGCGCTTATCGTTACCATGATATGCCACGGGCCGTCTTATGAGGCAAAGAAGCTCTTCGTAACTACTCTGCTGGAGACGGGCAACATGAAGTGGCTCGTGGGAATCTTCCTTCCTCAGGATGAAGTCCAGGCGATAGTGGATTCCAACGCCATGGGCACCATAGAGGAGGATACTGATCCGGACCTCATCGACATCAACACAGAACTCGACATGAGCGAGATCAAGATCGACAGGATAGAAGGCGACAACTATTCCGCGATCATGATGGTGGTAAACGACCCCTCAAGAGTATTCGTTGGGACCACTTATCCGTGGGGAACGTACGGCAAGGAGCTGGATAAACTTGTCGAGTCTTACAACGCCCTGGGCGGAATAAACGGCGGCATCTACGACGCGGACATGAACAGGGGCGGACACCCCTACGGAGTCGTGGTGAGCGACGGCAAGATACAGAACATGAGCAACCTTGGCATCCGCGGACTGGTCCTTATAGGAATCTCCGAGGATAACATCTTTAAGGTCATAGACATAAACGGCAAAGGCGAAGCTGCCGTAAGGAAGATCCTGGAAGACGAGAAGATACGCGACGCCGTATGCTTCCAGGAAGAAAGCAGCGACAAGAACAACCACTTCGTAAAGCTCATGATCAACGGCCAGAGGCGCGAGCTCAACGGCGGCATGGGCTCCGGAGCCAATCCGCGCACGGCCATAGGTCAGACAGCGGACGGCAGGATGCTCCTGCTGGTAACGGACGGACGCGGAGCCAACGGACATCTGGGCGCTACCGCATCCGACCTCATAGACATTATGGAGTCCTACGGCGCGGTGAATGCTGCCAATCTGGACGGTGGCTCTTCCACCTGCATGTACTACGACGGCGAGTGGCTCCGCAACAGTGTAACGCTTTATTACGAATCGTCCTCGTGGCGTATTCCTACCGGTTTTCTTGTAAGATAGGAGGATGGCCATGAAACACGCAAGAGTAAAAGAAAAACAGCCCAAGACCCGCAGCAAGGCATTCCGTATCTTCCTTCTGGTGTGGGCGCTCATACTTGTAGCATTCGGAGCTTACGCTCTTACCTATGTAAGGGGTATGCTCAAAGAAATGCAGGCTAATTCCGTTACCCAGATCATCTCCGACCGCGTAAGCGCGATGGATGATACCGAACTGGCAAAGTATTTCGGTGTCAACAAGGACCTTGACGGCGAAGGCGGATACGACAGGATAAGGGAGTTCTTCAGGAACGGATCCTTTACCCTTAAGAAGGTGCCGAATACGGACACTTACAACATCTACAGCAACGACCAGCAGATCCTGAGCGCAGACATCAAGAAGGTGAAAGCCGTTAACAAGCTTGGCATCTTCAACTACGGAATAATGGAGTTCCAGAAGTTCGTTCCAACGGAGGAGAAATCGTTCCTGGATGTGGAGATAAACGTGCCCAACGACTATTCCGTGCACGTGGGCGGCAAACAGATCCAGCCGACAAAGATCTCCTACGCTGAAGGCTTTAAGGACGCCGGTAACTACGTGGAACTGCCGGGCGAGAGCGTATACGTTCTGGATCACCTTACGCAGTGGCCGGACCTTCGCATAACGGACGGCGGCAAGGACGTTTCTTTCGAAATGGCGCGCAAGATATCGCTGGGTCTGGATTACGACAAGGCGGATTCACTCGCAGCGGCAGGATGCGACTTCGACGCTGTGGATTTCATGCAGAAGTGGATGAGATTCATGCAGAACGACCTGGCCGGCGGCAGAAGAGGCTTCAACACGCTGGAACCGAACTTCATCAAGGATTCGGAGCAGTATAACTTCGCCTATGCCTGGGCAACTAACGTGGACATCACTTTCGTGTCCGACCATGTGATCATGAATCCCGCGTTTTCTGATGAGTCCGTTAAGAACGTCGTTAAGTACAGCGACGACGCCATCAGTTTCGACGGTCACATAAAGTATCACATTAAGGTAAAGGGCAAGGAGAAGCCCCAGACCTTCAACAGCACGAT
>JAFWVZ010000152.1 GCA_017523605.1 Bacillota bacterium
ACCAAGGTCTTTATCCCCATGCATCCCAACACTATGACAAAGATGAACGCTATTACCGCTCCGATCAGATTCTTGTTCACATGTATGTCGTATTTGCTCCCGATAGATATTCCCAGGTTGACCGTCATAATGAACTTCAGCCATTTGGGGACAAACAGAGGAAGACCGCATATATTCGCTATTGCCACGAAACAAAGCGCTCCGAGGATTGACGCTGAGGAAACATGCAGCCTGTCAAACACCTGCCATCCTACTACCGAAACAACGGTGAAAACTATGAATCCAATTATCTGATCAGTGTTTATGCTTTCCAAAATATTCTGTTGAGTCCGGGTCCACCGAGGCTGGCCTGGTTCTTTTCATCCGAAGCAAAAGTGTCTGCCAGGATTACTCCGCCGTACTTTTCGTCCTCGCAGCTTACAACAAGGTTGTACGCTGCATTCTTGGGCATCGGACCGGCATACGGCGGTTCCGAAGTATCGGCGCCTATCCCGTTCACCATTACGTATCCGTTTACGAGCGAAGATATCTCTTCGATGTTCTTTCCGGCAAGGACATCCTTCTTTGCGTCCTCAAAACGCTTTACTGCCTTTGCGTAGAATGCTGCCCTGCCTTCATCGGGCAGACCGCGATAGAACGATGCGGCATACATTCCGTTGTAGTGCAGATAAAGAATGTCGACCTGAGCGCTTACCGTATCGCCTTCCTGGATGACGTAATCCCGGGGCTGATGCAGTTCCAGTTTCTGATCTTTTCCCGCTGAAACGATCAGCGCTATGTTATCTACGCCGTATACTCTGAAATTGCGGTCTATCTGGGCAGCGATCTTTCGCTCGTTAGCGCCAGGGACAGCCAGGCGAAGATAGTCCGTTACAGCCTTCTTTGCCATAGAAGTTGCCTGCGCTATCGCGAACAACTCATTCTCGCTCTTTTTTGCGATGACTTCATCTACAGCTGCCGTACAGTCCGTCATGTCCGGAAGTACGGAATACAGCGCTGCCGCACCGATGTAGTTAAGTGAACCGAGGTTCACCGCACCCCACTTCTTGCCGAGCAGATCTTGCTCCTTAAGGTGCTCCGCAGCCTTTACGGCCACCCTGTGGTTAGAGATCATGTCAAGACCTACAGCATTAAGATCCACTTTCGGGGAAAGCGATTTCAGGTTGTAGGTTATATCTCTGGGCGCCATGCTCGAGATCACGTACGGAGCCTTATCCGCTGTGATCAGACATACAGAGCTGGACCAGGAAACGCTGTTGCAGTAGTTAGTAAGGTAGCTTACGTATCTTCTTGAGAGTGCATCGGAATAGACTATGAATCCATCAAGACCGAGCTTCTCCAATAATCCGGCAAGTCTGGCATGGCGTTCTTCGAACTCCTCTGCCTGAAATACTGCGTAGTCCCAGATCTGTCTGCCTCTGGGGATAACAGTTAAATATGAAAAATCCATCTGTGTACCTCCTTCGGCTGTCAGGACGGGATAGCTTCGAACATCTCAGTGGAAAGTGCGCTGAGACGCTCAACGCCGTCTTTGGTTATTCTTACAGTTAGCCCGCAGGCCAGATATCCTACTTCCGGGATCATCTGGTTCGGATGGACGACCAGAATGGTGTCCTCATGCAGGATCTCTTCGTTCGTTTCTCCGAGGTCTATGTAGCCCAGTCCGAAGTTGTGGCCCCGTGATCTCATGTAAGGCGGATGGCAGAATTTCTCATATCCTGCAGCCCCGATAACTTCATTGATCCAGATCGCAACATCCTTTGCCTGTATTCCGGCATGCATTTTGGAGAGAGCGTAATCAAGAGCATCTCTTAAGAGTTTGTGTTTTTCTCTTTCAAGTGGAGTAGCCTCTCCCATTTTTACCGTTCTGCAAAGCTGAGTCGCATAGGTTATGCTTCCGATGATAGGCGTTATCTCCGTAAGGACAAAATCTCCCATCTTCAGATAATTTTCTTTAGCCCTGTTCATGCTAGGAAGATTCGTGCCCATTCCTATCATCTGGAAGTTTTCGTCGGCCCCGTTCGACTTCATGGCATATTCAAGTTCCGCTATAAGTTCAAATTCACTGACGCCTACTCTAAGAGCAGCCATCTCTGCCTGATATGCTTTATCAGCAAGTCTGGCACACTCCTTCATGACCTCCACTTCCCAGGGCGTCTTTATCTTGCAGATCTCATCAAGTGCCGCGTACTCGTTGGTAATGTTCTTTCCGTTTAGAGCCTGGAGAAGATCATTGTAAGCCCTAAGCTGCATATGCTCTCCCCCGACGACACCGATGTTCTTACCATAGGTCGCAGCCAGCTTGCCAGCTTGTTCCGTAAGGTCTTCTCCGCATACACGGATGTCCTCCACCCAGCTTTCTTCTCTGGCCCTTTCAAGATCCCAAGGCTGACTTATGAACAGCGTAGGAGCCCCTGTTCTCGGCAGCACCATTGCAGCATCTTTTCCGAGGACTCTGAAATTGGCTACGTGGTGGATGACCTCTATCTTCC
>JAFWVZ010000153.1 GCA_017523605.1 Bacillota bacterium
AAGTACGGATACCAGTGGGATTTCTGGACCATGGAGTTCGATTCCATAGCTCCGGGAGCCATCTCCGGTAAGTACGACTTCGGAATGAACATCGTGGTCGACGAAGAGCGCGCCGAGGACTCCGTCCTTACCGACTGGTACTACGTCTGCGACCTGGTATTCGTAGTCGAAGGCGAGTACGAGAGCGACATGGGCTTCTTCGAGAGGATGGCCTACAACTTCAATAAGACATTCATCAGGGAAGACCGCTGGAAGCTCTTTGCCGAAGGTATGGGACGCACCATGCTGATAACGGTGCTCTCGATAGCGCTCGGAACCGTCCTCGGATTTGCCGCCTACATGGCCTGCCGCCACGGCAACAAGATAGCCAACGGAATAACCGGAGTCATAAACTGGATCATCGAGGGCATTCCTACGGTAGTGTTCCTTATGATACTGGCCTTCGTAATATTCGGAAAGTCGACGCTTAACGCTACCTGGATATCCATAATCGGATTCACGTTCATATTCGGGTGCGGAATGTTCGGCATGCTCAAGGTCGGCTGCGACGCCATCCCCAGGGGACAGTTCGAGGCCTCCACGGCTCTCGGATACAGCGACTCCCAGAGCTTCTTCAAGATAATACTTCCGCAGGCAGCAAAGCACTTCCTGCCTATCTACAAGAGCAACGTCGTATCGCTTATCAAGGAAACGTCCGTCGTCGGCTACATCGCCGTCCGCGACCTTACCAAGATGGGCGACCTCGTAAGGAGCCGCACATATCTGGCGTTCTTCGCGCTGATCGCGGTAGCCATACTGTACTTCGTAATGGAAGCCGTGCTGGTGTTCATAGTCAAGCGCGTGCAGATGAAGGTAGATCCGAGGAGAAGATCCAGGGACAAGATCCTGTCCGGAATAAAGGAAGCCGAATAACAGCATATAACTAAAACAAAAGGCCCCGCGTCCTGACGATGCGGGGTCTTTTAATTCTTATAACGGTATCGGTTCAGACGACTTTGTAGGCAAGCAGCGTCAGGGCGATGCTTAAAAGGATCAGCGAGCCCAGTATTATCGCCTGCTTTATTCTGTGCTCGGTAAGAAGTCCGACGAACTCCCGGACCGCGGCGTTCGGCCAGAAATACCATCTGGTCTTCGCGCCTATTCCCACCGCGCGCATCTTTACTCGCCTGGCTTTAAGCCCTCCGCGGAACACATGATAATTCGTGGTCGCGAACGCGACCTTCGCGTCCGCTCCTCCGTCCGCCAGGATAAGTTCTTTGGAGAACTTCATGTTCTCCGCGGTATCCGTAGACCTGTCCTCGACCAGTACGCGTTCGGGCTCAATGCCGCAGGAAATGAGATAGTTCCTCATGCACTCCGCTTCGGATATCACCTCGGTCGGCCCCTGCCCTCCGGATACCACGAATTTCAGGTCTTTGCCGGTCTTTTCCAGCTGAGCGTTCCTGAACTCCAGGGCCTTGTCTATCCTTCCGCGAAGAAGCGGAGTAGGCGTTCCGTCTTTTCTTATTCCGCAGCCCAGTACGATCATGTAGTCTTTGTCGGGATCCGGTCTGTATTTTACGACAATGACGGAAGCAATGATGACACCGGCGAGCATGCTCTCGAAGTACAGGTATATGAATTCGTAAGTGTTGAAGAACAGGTCGTGGCGCAGCACCTCGTCCACCGATCCGGAAACGTTGTCGAACAGCATCAGCACAGCTGCTCCGCCTACCATCAGCACGGACAGTATCATGCCCAGACGGTTCACAAGCCTTCTGCCCTCGTGGATGATCAGCGAGACATTGGATATGAACAGACCTGCGGAAAACACAAGTATGAACGGTATCGTGATCTGCACGAAGTTTCCGGCAGAATCCATCAGAAGCGACACCAGCCGGAGCAGACCGTCCTGCGACGGCATAAGAAAAGAAACCTTAAGGACGCGCAACGTCATTATGAATGTGGACAGCGCGAACAGCGCGAATCCGGAATAGAAGATGGTATTGTACGAATAAGGGTTGTACCTGAGCTGCTTTACGAACGCGTTGGCCAGCATGGCCATGACGACTATCAGAAATAGCACCAGGACCACGCACGCGAAACCCAGACTGTAGTTGCCGGAGGTCCTGAACACGACAAATTCGATCGCAATGGCTATTACCGCTGCCACCGCGATGTTCCAGACTTTCGGTTTTTTATCCAGTGTGTCGAATCTCATCGTCCGCCTTTAGAAGATGCTTCAGGATAAGCTCAGCGCTTGATCAGATCCTTGTAATCCGCCGCGGCCAGTATGCCGAAGACAAGAACGACTACCGTGCAGATTATGGTT
The DNA here is from genome assembly GCA_017523605.1 of Bacillota bacterium. Taxonomy (GTDB): domain Bacteria; phylum Bacillota; class Clostridia; order Peptostreptococcales; family Anaerovoracaceae; genus RUG13409. The sequence continues at coordinate 2,312 of JAFWVZ010000153.1, forward strand.
ACCGGATTCAGCAGGCTGGTATCCTTCAGGAAAATGACGGAGAAGACTACCGCCCACGCGGAATAAGTGATGTTCAGGGCCATGGACTTGGATGCTCCGATCTGGGAGATGGCTCTGTAATAGAACAGATAGGACGCGGTGGCGAACAGCGCGGCGATCGCGATGATCAGGAACAGCTTTCCGTTGCCGTTGAACAGGGATACCGTAAATTCCCAGCCCTTCATGATGGGAAGGAGCACCACGCCGTAGACAACGGCCGAGGTGGTCTGTCTTATCTGGAGGGCTATTTCGTCGGTTACAGCGTCGTCCTGAACGCACTTGGCGATAATGACGGCCTCGATGCCCCAGCCGAAAGCGCACAGCAGCGCGCCTACTATGCCGAGCAGGAAGTTCTTGATGTTGACGTCCGGAGAATAATAGAGTCCGTACACGCCGGCAAGGCAGAGGATAAGGAATACCCAGCGGTACCACTGCATCTTTTCTTTCAGGAAGAAATATGCCAGGACCGCGCCTATGGCCGGGAAGATGGCGCTTGCGACGGCGCCTATGGAAGCGCCCATGTTGGCTACCGCCAGAACGTAGCCGGTCATTCCCACCGGTCCGCCTATTACGGCAGCCAGAGCTACGAACCTGCCGCTTCTGGTCTTAAGAGCCTTGAAGAACGCGGGCAGATTGCCCCTTGCTCCGTTGTAGATCCACGAGAAGATCGCGGAAAAAAGATCGTGAAGAAACGTGCTGACGAACGGCGCCAGAACTATCGCCTGCTCCGTGCTTACGAACGGAGACATGGCCAGCGCTATGCCCAGGACTATGGTCTCGACCGCCCAGGTG
>JAFWVZ010000154.1 GCA_017523605.1 Bacillota bacterium
CTTCAGGATCTATGTCCAGGCCGAGCACCGATCGCGCGCCAAGCTTTGCGGCGATAACGGAAAGTATGCCTGTGCCGCAACCTGCGTCTATAACGTCCGTGCCGGGCTTGATGTACTTCTCCAGGAGCCTTGCGGCAAGATATGTAGTAGGACTGGTGCCCGTGCCGAACGCAAGTCCGGGATCTATGTCTATCACAAGCTCTCCGGGCATTTTTTCATAATCGCGCCATACCGGTTTTACGACTATGTCCGGAGTAATGTGGAAAGGTACGTAATACTCCTCCCACTTGTGGAGCCAGTCCTCGTCATCCACGATGGCCTGACTGCATTCGTATCTCCTTGCCAGATCCGAAAGCACCGGGGGAAGCTGCTCATCCGCCCCGAGATACACGACCGCGTACGCGCTGCTCCTGAAAGAATCCAGCAGTTCCTTATCGGCGATGCTTCCGGTATATGCCCAGGAGCCCTCCTGCAGCTCGTCCACGTCCTTGGGATCGTTTATCAGAAGCTCATCGAATCCGGCAGCGGTAAGTTCTTCCGTAAGCATGGCAAGCTGCGCGCTGTCCTTCGCAAACAACTTTATTTCTTTATATTTCAACCGGGATCCCTCCTCCGCGCATCCGCTCCGACCTTTGCGCAAGCATAATATACCACATAAGTAGTCAAAACTACACCACATATTGCGTTCATTATGCAAAATGAACACAAAAAGAACATTTTCATTGTTTACAGTTTGTGTTCATTTGGCTATAATACAATTAGATAATTATTTGTCAGTCCCTGCGTTCAGCAGCGAGAACAACATGATAGAAAGGATGTGCACACCAATGGGCAAATTTGTTGTAAAAAAGTCCAAGAACGACGGTTTCGTATTCAATCTTAAGGCCGGCAACGGCGAAGTCATCGCCACCAGCGAAGTCTACACCACAGAAGGCGCAGCACTCAACGGCATCGAGAGCGTTCGCAAGAATGCAATAGAAGCAAAGCTGGAAGACCAGACTGTAGAAAACTTCGAGAAGCTGACCAACCCCAAGTTCGAAGTCTATAAGGACAAGGCCGGAGAATTCCGCTTCAGGCTCAAGGCCCGCAACGGCGAGATCATCGCTACCGGCGAGAGCTACAAGGCTAAGGCTTCCTGCCTCAACGGAATCGACAGCATCAAGAGAAACGCGGACTCCGAAGTCGTAAAAGAATACTAATATTAAAGAAAACGGACTAAGCAGCCGCAGTCATTGCGGCTGCTTTTCTTAATTCTGCGCAGGGTCTATCCCGGAAAGGCATGATATGCCAGGACCGCACGGACTGGGACCCAGGGGCTTCCTTACCGAAGAGGAAAAGCAGAATAAGCCCAAGGTCTCAAAGCAGCTGATAGTGCGCATACTCAGTTATCTTAAGCCCTATTGGCTGCAATTCATATTCGTTTTCATAGCCATACTGCTGTCGTCGGTGGTAGGGCTTTTCCCGTCCATAATAACCGGCCGCATAGTCGACCAGGCGCTGGTTGGAAAGGACATGCAGCTTCTCATAAAACTGCTGATCCTTGCCTTCTGCACGCTTGCCGTGTCGCAGATAATAGGCGTAATAGAAAGCTACATAAACTCCTGGATATCGCGCCGCATAATCTTCGACATGAAGAACCAGATGTACGACCACCTGCAGCACATGCCGCACTCGTTCTTCACTTCCGAAAAACAGGGCGACATAATCACCCGCATGAACACGGACATCAGCGGCGTAAGCACAGTCATCTCTGGCACGCTGTCCAGCATAGTAAGCAACATCGCTACGGTGATAACCACCCTTGTGGCGCTGTTTTCCATGAGCTGGCAGCTTGCGATAATAGGAATAATCGTAATTCCGCTGCTCGTCATCCCTACCAAATCCGTAGGACGCACACGCTGGAAACTGCTCTCCGAGAGCCAGGCCAAGAACGACGAGATGAACCAGCTGATCAACGAGACCTTAAGCGTTTCCGGATCTATGCTGGTAAAACTCTTCACACGCGAAAAGGAAGAGTACGACCGCTTCGTAAAGGTAAACGAGGAAGTAACGCAGCTTTCGCTTAAGGAGACCCGCAGCGGCAGCTGGTTCCGCGTTGTAATGGGCATGTTCACCCAGATCGGTCCCCTGCTCATCTACTTCGCCGGCGGTTACTTCATAATAACAAAGATGGATACCGCGCTTACCGTAGGCACCATAACCGCCACGGTAGCGCTCGTAAACAGGCTTTACAGACCTGTGGAATCGCTGCTCAACATAGGCGTGGACTTTACCAGGTCGCTGGCGCTGTTCACAAGGATATTCGACTACTTCGACAAGGAAGCCACCATCGTTTCTCCGGAGAACGGCAAGAAGCCGGACGTGCAGAACGCGGACATACGCTACGAACACGTAAAGTTCTCGTACATACCGGAAAAGCCGCTGCTTAAGGACATCGACTTTACCGTGCCCGGCGGCAAGATGTACGCCGTGGTAGGACCCTCGGGTTCCGGCAAATCCACGGTCGTAAACTTCCTGCCCAGACTCTACGACGTGGACGAAGGCCGCGTTACGATAGGCGGCGTGGACGTAAGGGATTTCGACCTTCAGTACCTCAGGGACTGCATAGGCGTCGTTACACAGGAGACTTATCTGTTCAACGGCACCATACGCGAGAACCTGCTCTACGCAAGGGAGAGCGCCACGGAGGCGGAACTGGAAGAAGCCTGCAAGATAGCCAACATCCACGACTACATAATGTCGCAGCCGGAAGGCTACGAGACCATAGTAGGAAACCGCGGACTTAAGCTTTCAGGCGGCGAGAAACAGCGCATTTCCATAGCCAGAGTCATACTTAAAGACCCCAAGATCCTTATCCTGGACGAGGCTACTTCCGCGCTGGATTCCATCTCCGAAAGTTCCATTCAGGACGCTCTGGAGCACATGATGCAGGGCCGCACCAGCATAGTCATAGCCCACAGGCTGACCACGATCCTTAAGGCGGACAGCATACTGGTAGTGAAGGACGGCGTGATAGCCGAGCAAGGCACGCACGACGAACTGCTGGCTAAGAACGGTGTCTATCGCGAGCTCTACGAGACCCAGTTCCGCAAGGTCATAGAGATGGAGACCGAGCACTGATCTGCTCCCATTAAACAAATACAATTAAAGAGCGGCGTATGTGCTGTGCTCAAGGACACGCTCCCGCTTAGTCGGGAGCCCACCAGCGGTACTAAGCTCCGGCTTCGCCTTTAAGGCTTGCCGGTCGCTAAGGACCGGGGACCCGAATAGTCCTTTGATCACAGCACATACGCCGCATTTATATTCGAATTAACGATGGGTCCGGCGATCAATTCTTGGAATAGTACTTCTCCTTGTCCAGCATGTCTTCCTGGTTCGCCACGATCAGCGATCCCACCATGTCGCAGACCGCGTTGTTGGCTGTCCTTAAAAGACCTGCGATCACTTCCACTCCGAGGACCATTGCCACAGCCTCCTCAACAGGAAGACCGAGTGTCCGCAGCAGAGCCGTAAGGCAGATTATGGAAGATCCCACCACCGGAGGAGCGCCGGCCGACAGCATGAATATCGCAAACGTCATGGTAATGTAGACCGGAAGGTTTACCGGCATTCCGTAC
>JAFWVZ010000155.1 GCA_017523605.1 Bacillota bacterium
ACTGGGTCACACGGCGCGTCTGTCCGCGGACCCGGAGAATCGCATTATAATGCACTCGCACCCTGCAAACCTGATCGCCATGACATACGTCCATGACCTGGACGAGAGGGAGTTCACACGCACGCTCTGGCGCATGGAGACGGAATGCATGATCGTGTTCCCGGACGGCGTAAACGTCCTTCCGTGGATGCTCTGCGGCACCAACGAGATCGGGCAGGCGACTGCGGAAAAGCTGAAGACCGCCCGGCTTGTGGTATGGGCGCAGCACGGCATATACGGCGCCGGAAAGGATCTGGACGAGGCCTTCGGCCTTATAGAGACCGCAGACAAAGCCGCGGAGATATACCTTAAGATCGCGCATCTTCCGGTAAAACAGACTCTTACGGATGCGGATCTTAGACTTATCGCCAAGCATTTCGGAGGCAAGATCCGGGAAGGCTGGCTGGACTGATCCCTAAGGGTTGGGAGCGCGTCCCGGAAAAGCACCCGAACGCACATCTCGGAGAAAGCAAAAAACATTTATGCAGGCGGCCTTACCGGCCGCTTTTGTATTAATCCGGAAGGAAATGCCTGTGGCGCGGAACGCAAAGGTTTTAAGGCAACCTGGCTGCGGCCGCATCCTTCACTCCGTATCCAAAAAAACATCACAGAAACGGCACTTTTTTGTCGCAATATAAATAAGGGGAAGTGTCCCGGACGGTTTATTACGAGCCATAAATATGATATAATCAATATTCATTACTCAACAAAAACGGAGGACAAAAATGAAGAGAAGAATCGCATTCGTATTAGCCCTGATAATGGTGCTCTGCGTGGTGCTTTCCGCTTGCGGCTCCACCACTCCCAAGCCCGCGGAAAAGGAACCTGTAACCAAGGAGGCGCTGTTAGGCGCATACAAGAAAAAGACGGAGCAGTCCGGCGGATCCTACACGATGTCGATGGATGCCAAGATCGCAGTGTCTGTAATGGGCCAGTCCCAGGACATGGAGATGACTTCCGAAATGAAGGTCGAATCCAATAAAGAAGCTGCTCATATAAGCGGTACAGCCACGACCAAGGTCGCCGGCCAGACCGAAAATGCGGATATGGACGTCTACAGCATAAAGTCCGGTGACGGTTTCGACGTCTACACCAATACGGACGGAACATGGTACAAGTCCCGCGCAGTCGTAAACGTAGACGGCAACGTTCAGGCAGTGCTCTCAATGCAGGATGTTTCGTCCATGACCATGACAGAGACGGAGAACGACTACATAGTAGAAGGCAAAGCAGCTCTGGCAGAGGTGTTCGACGCCCTTAAGAATTACATCGGCGGCTTCGACGAAATGGACGACCTTGGCTTTGATCTCGGCAGCATGGACCTTAAAAACGTGGACCCTGCAAAGGTAACTTATCACTTCGACAAGAAGACTCAGGAGCCTACCGGCGTGGACATCGACATGGCCGCCTGCATGAACAGTTTAATGCAGCAGCTTATGAAGCAGGCTGCCGGACTGGGCCAGCAGGTGGGCGGAGATTCGGGCCTCAACATAGACCTGTCCGCGTTCATGAAGATGAAAGCTGAGAGATTCAACATTTCCATTAAGGACATCGTGTTCGACAAGAACATAAAGATAGAACTCCCCGAAGCGGCTAAGAACGCAGCCGAGGTGCAGATCATCGGCCCGGCGAATGTACCTGCGGGATACGAAGAGTTTGAAGTTGACGAGATGCGCCTGTACCTTCCGTCCGGTTTCTCTGAACAGCAGGCACAGGGATATACAAAAGCCTTCACCGACGGAACAAACGTAGTTCTTGTTCTTAAGGAAGAAAAATCGCTGTTCGGCAACTACGCAAGCAACATGGAAGAGTACATCCAGCTGGTTGCAGAAGCCAACAAGAGCAGGGGGATCACGGAAGTGGAGTACGAGAACGGCCGTCCGGTCTTCGAGTACGAATACACCTCGGGCAGCAACACATACAAGTATTATTCGTCGCTGTATGAGTCCGACGAGGCCTACTGGATCGTGCAGTTTGCCTGCATGAAGCAGACTTACGACAAGCTCAGACCTTCGTTCGTGAACATGGCCGACATAGTATCCTTCGACGAATAGCCCGGCAGACAGAGTTCTGACTGATGCTTCAGATAAAGGAAGTCAGAAAACAATACCGCACAGGCAGCCTCGTCCAGACAGCTCTGGACGGGGTCAGCCTTGCGCTGCGCCAAAGCGAGTTCGTGGCCGTGCTGGGCCCCAGCGGTTCCGGCAAGACCACGCTTCTTAACGTCATAGGGGGTCTGGACCGCTACGACAGCGGCGACCTTATTATCAACGGTGTCTCCACCAAAAAGTACACGGACCGCGACTGGGACTCCTACAGGAACCACACCATAGGGTTCGTCTTCCAAAGTTATAATCTTATACCTCACCAGAGCGTTCTGGCCAACGTGGAGCTGGCTCTTACCATCTCCGGCGTGCCTCGCTCCGAAAAGCGCAGAAGGGCTGCGGAAGCTCTGGAAAAAGTAGGTCTGGGCGACCAGCTCCATAAAAAGCCAAACCAGATGTCCGGCGGACAGATGCAGCGCGTAGCCATAGCCCGCGCCCTTGTAAACGATCCGGACATTTTGCTTGCGGACGAGCCTACCGGCGCTCTGGACACCCACACCAGCATCCAGATAATGGAGCTTCTTAAGGA
>JAFWVZ010000156.1 GCA_017523605.1 Bacillota bacterium
CCTCATCAAGCTTATGACCATCGTTGCGGTAGTATTCGCTCCGCTCTTCGGCGCAGGACTGTTCTAAACACTGCATAAAGTATGCACGATACGCGGCTCCGGGAAACGGAGCCGCGTTTTTAACTGTAATTATTCTATACAGAGTGATATAATCAATATGTTGTGGAGGTATAGATATGAAAAAGAAAGGACCATCGATTGCAACGCTTATAGTTCCGGTAATGTTTCTGGCGTTCGGCATAATCAGTCTCATTCTGTATTCGGATCTGATATTCGGGACCAAGGTGTCCAACATCAACAAGCTTCTGCAGCAGGGCACGGTGGAGGCTAACGAGGGTTCATTCGTTGAGATGGATATCGACGCTGTTCTGGATAACTTTGCGGAAACGTCACACAAGCGCAATGGTATCACGATAGGCAAGGACCAGCATTATCTGGTGTGGCTGGACGACGATTCCATGATAGCCGTATCCGTTAAGAGCAAGAAAGACGTCAATGCCATGAATGACATCATGGATAAGACGTGGGACTTCCTTGATGAAAAGGCGGACGATTTTACCGATACGCCTCTGCACCTTAAGGGCAAGCTGCAGAAAATGAGTTCGGAGATGAAGAACTATTATCAGAAGTCTCTGGACTATTTCGGCATTACCGACGCGGACCGCGACATACACTATTACGTCGTGGACTGCACGGACAGCCAGCTGCTGGCGATACTTGTTACGGCATTCTTCTTCGTAGTGGCGATACCGATGCTGGTTGCATTCATATCCGGAAAGGCTAAGGCAAGGCGCGCAGCGCTGGAAGCCGAGGTAGAGGCGGACATGGGTTATGCATATCAGCCTTATCCTGCGGAATATAAGGCATACGACAGTACAGAGGAGGCTCCTGCAGTGGATGTTCCTGTTGAGGAAGCATCGCAGGATCTCGAAGCTCCGGCTGAATAAGTTACAATACAATAACACGAACAATAACAACGCGGCTCCCGGAAACGGAGCTGCGTTTTGTTGTTGCAGGTATCCGGCCGAATGGGTGCGGAACGCTCACGGCTCAGTTCTCAGCTGCTGCGCTGCAAACTGTTCTTTCCCCCCGGACTTGGGAAAACGCTGCGGAGATCAGCTTCGGATGCTCTGCTGCATCCTCGCGGTCCGCGCTAAGGCTGCCCTTAAGCAGCCTTTTTCGTCGTCCGGTGCGCAGAACAGGCAGTGCATCGCAGCCTGCGAAAAAGCCGCTTGCGCTCCGCACGCCCTTCGGCCTGTAATTTCGCAATAAAAAACCTCCCGTTGACGGGAGGTGTGCGTTACTTTGTTCCGTAATACTGGTAATAGCAGACTTCCAGGTCGCCGTTGTAGAGCTTGCGGCGCCGGTCGGCAGGGCGCCCCATGGCGGTCTCGAAGGTCTTGTCCGAGGTTATCAGGAACAGCGACCAGGAGGGACGTTCTGCGAGGAATCCGCGAAGGCTATCGTAGATGTCGGGCAGCAGTTCGGCTTCGCCAATGCGTATGCCGTAGGGCGGGTTGGCTATGATGACGCCACGGTCCAGGTCCACCGGGCCCGCCGCACCGTTTTCCGCGGTGCCATGAACGGCGTTAGCTGCTGCAGCGGATCCGATGCTGTTCTGAGCAACGTACTTTTCTACCGCATTTCCCAGATCCTTTACATCGCAGACTTTAAAGTCTATGCAGTCGTCCACACCGGCAGCCTCTGCGTTCTTCTTTGCTGCGCGAACGGCGCGGGAATCTATGTCGCTGGCCAGTATCTTAAACTGCGCGTCCAGGTCCATGGCTTTGTAGGCGGCGGCTTTTTCTTCCTTCCAAAGTTCTTCGGGGATCTGCTCCCACCAGCTGCAGTCGAACTTGCGCGTAAGGCCCGGAGCAATGTTTCTGGCCATCATGGCAGCTTCTATTGCTATGGTTCCGGAGCCGCAGAAAGGGTCCGCAAGGAAACGCCCCGGCTTAAAGAACGACAGGCTCACCATGGCGGCTGCCATTGTCTCCTTTATGGGTGCCGGAACATCCTTTACGCGGTAGCCCCTGTCGTGAAGACCCGGTCCGCTGGAGTTTATCATAAGCACGAACTCGTCTTTTTGCGCCATGAAACGCACGGCGTAGACAGGACCGTTCTTCGCAAAGCGTTCAACGCCGTAGATCCCGCCCAGCCTTTTTACTATCGCTTTTTCTATTATCGACTGGCAGGCGGGCACGCTGTGCAGAGTGGATCTTGCGGAACTTCCGGTAACGGAGAAGTGGGCGTTTACGGGCAGCCATTCCTCCCAGGGCAGGGCTTCCGCGGCGCGGAAAAGCTCGTCGAAGGTCTTTGCGGTAAATTCGCCCATCTTAACGTAGACGCGGTCCGCGCAGCGCAGCCAAAGGTTGGAGCGCACCAAAGCCCGGAGGTCGCCTTTGTAGGTGAGCCTCCCGTTGCGCGAGTCGGTGATCCCGTATCCCAGCGCCTCTATCTCTCTTTTTACCACGGCCTCCAGCCCGAAGGTGGAGGTCGCTATTATTTCGAAGTTTCTGTCGTTCAATGTGCTGTGTGTGCCAGGCTCTGTGCCCCGGCTGTAAAAGATGAGCGGTCCGGTAGTTTGCTGCGGTCCGGGATCTACAGTTTGATTATGGAATAGACGATGACCGCGAGTATTATTATCGAATACACGCACGCGAAGATCTTAGGAATGCGTTTTTCGCTGCGGGTAAACGATACGTACTTCTTGTTGTTGAGCTTGTCGCTCATGATGCGCCACTCGACGTCGTAAAGCGCGACCGGCAGCTGCTCCTCCAGAAGGTTGAGGACCTTCATCTTGGCGGAGTTGAGCGTTCCGTATGCGTCCAGGATGTTTATCCACGCGATGTCCAGGATTATTCCGGCTACGCACATGAACGCGACCACGAATATGTTGGCGGGGAATTTCACCACGCCCAGGACTATGCCTACGATCGCGGTGAGCGCGCTGTTTACGCTTATGTAGAAGGAGTTGACGTCCTGCCTGCGGGACACCAGATCCTCGGAGGTCTTCTGGAACATGGTGTACTGCTCCACAAGCTCGCTCTGGTGTTCGCTCTTCTGCTGCGGATCCAGATTCTCGTAAGCCGGGGAAAATATGTTGTAGTAGCCGCGGGAGTAATTGTCTATGCGGTTTTTGATC
>JAFWVZ010000157.1 GCA_017523605.1 Bacillota bacterium
GCAATTGCGACAAGAGCCTGCTCTGCTTACGTTCCTCGGAGTAATGACTCCGGGCGAAATGTTCAAAGGTTTCGGCGGAAGCGTATTCTTCTTCATGGTAGGTACCATGTCCATAACAACGGCAATGGCGTCCACCACAGTTCCGACAAGGCTTGCCGGACTGATCATGAAGTGGGCCAAGAACAGCCCCAGGAAGCTGGTCGTAGGATTCGCCGTAGGTACGGCAGTTCTTTCCTCGATCATGTCCAACATTCCTACCTGCGCGCTGTTCGCTTCTCTGGGAATCGCCGTAATGAAGGCGAACGGAGACCCCAAGCCCGGTACTTCCAACCTCGGTAAGTGCCTTATGATCGCCATTCCGGCAGGTTCCGTAATAGGCGGTTACATGACCCCGGCGGGCGGACCCACCAACATCTTTGCGTTCAACTATCTGGCTCAGATCGGCCGTCCCATCACCTTCCTCCAGTGGATGGCTCAGGGATATCCCATCGGACTCGTATGCGTCATCATAGTGGCTCTTTGGACCACCTTCGTGCACAAGCCGGAACAGATAAAGGAAGAGGCTCTGGAGAAGGCCAACGAAATGATCCACGGCAACGGACCTCTTACCGGAAGAGAGTGGAGAGTAATAGGTGTAGTTGCCGCAATGTTCATCGCATGGGTGGCTTCCTCCTTCGTTACCAACGCTAATCTGCTGAACGCTACCTGCGTTGCGCTCATGGGTACATGCCTCTTCATGTTCCCCGGCATCGATGCTCTTACCTGGAACGAATACTCCGAGAAGGGCGGCTGGGACGCATCCTTCATGGTAGGTTCCGTAGGCGCTCTTGCGGACGCTGCTCTTAACACCGGCGCTGCAAAGTGGCTGGTTACCACAACTCTGGGCGGCGCTGCTGCATGGAAGCCGATCATGGTATTCCTCATGATATCCGCTCTTGTATGTATCATCCACATACTCATCCCGTCCGGTCCGGCAGTTGCAGGTCTTGCGGTAATTCCTATCGTAGAGCTTGCTGTTACTGCAGGTGTCAACCCGGTAGGCGCTGCCATACTGGTATCCTTCTGGTCCGCGGTAACATTCGTACTGCCCACAGACGCCGTACCTATGTTCACCTACAAGTTCAAGTACTACGGATTTAAGGACATGATGAAGTCGGGCATTCCTATCTCGATAGTCATCGTCGTGCTCGTAGCTCTCCTTATTCCCTGGGCCGCGAACCTGCTCGGCTGCTAGTGCTAAAATCAAACAGCTAATAAAGGACCGGTTTCGCGCCGGTCCTTTTTGCTTGCACAGTTTCGTTGTTTTTTGCGCGAAAAAAAGGTATTATGAATTGTCAGGCCGGACGCGTCCGCGGCAGACCGGCAGAACGTCTGGGAACTGTAAACGTCAAATGCATGCCGGGCAGAACGGCCCGGAAAACCATACAGGAAAGAGAGGAACAGGTGATGGCAGAACTTTATACAGAAGTAGTAAAGGCAAGCGTTTTCCGCAGAGGTGCAGAGGTGCTGCGCAGAGGCAGGGCCCAGCTGGAGGAGGGAGCGCAGACTATAACTGTTTACGGTCTTTCCACGGGCGCTTCCGTTGATACTGCAAGGCTGTTCAGCCAGGAGGGAGTATTCTGCTCCGACCTTAGGTTCATGCCGCAGTTCGACGACGATACCGAGGATCCCAAAGCAAGGGAGCTTAAGGACAAGATAGAGGAGCTGGAAAAGCAGATAGAGGTAAAGGAGCTTCAGATAGAGCTCTGGAAGGCCAACGGAGACTTTTCCGAGCGCACTTCGCAGCCGGTCTCCGAGGTCCAGGATTACATAGAAAAACTGGCGGGTCGCCTGGAGACTCTAAACAAGGAGATACTTAAGGGCCGCAGGGAACTGGAAGAACTGAACAAGCAGCTGGATAAGGTCAACGACCGCTCCGCCGAGCCGGTAATGGTTGCGGACGTTGTGGCGCCCAAGGCCGGAGCATACGATTTTGAGCTCAAGTATTTCGAGAACGCCGCCGGCTGGAACCCCGTGTACGAGGTCCACTCGGACGGTGAGTCGGATCTGGAGCTGCGCATGCGTGCAAAGATATATCAGAACACGCTGGCGGACTGGAAGGACACGGAGATAAGCCTGTTTACCGGCAACCCGACTTCCGCGGGAAGCCTGCCGGATCTGCTGTCCGTGTTCCTGGACATAAGAAAGCCCGCGCCCAGAGTAATGGCAAAGAGTTCCGGCATGGCAAGGATGGCCGTAATGGAAGATGCCTGCTGCGAAGACGCTGAGGCGCCCATGGGAATGGCTGCTGGAGCAGCTCAGATGAACATGGTCCGCATGACCACCATGGAAGCAGAGGTGAGCGAGGACCAGACCTCCACGGAGTACGTACTGCCCGGCAAGAGAGACGTTCTCAAGTCCGGAGACAACACCGCGGACATCCGCAGCTATAAGATCCCCGCGCAGTACAAGATAATAACAGTGCCGGCGATGGATCCGGGCGCTTATCTTGTAGCGGTAGTAAAGCCCGCGGACCTTCCGGTCACCACGGAGATCGACCCGTCCGTCTACTACAAGGACATCTACACCGGAAAGATCTGGCTGGATCCGGACCTTACCAGAGAAGAGATAGAGATAACCCTTGGCAAGGAAGAGCGCATAAGCGTAAAGCGCGAGCAGACAGCCCGCAAGACTTCCACAGCACTTCTTAAGGCTCAGCGCATAGTGGAATACGGCTACGAGACCCGAGTAAGCAACAATTCGTCCTCCGATGCCGAAGTAGTGATAAAGGACCAGATACCGGTATCGCAGAACAAGGATATTACGGTGGAGACGCTGGAGCTTTCCGGAGCGGAGCTCGTTAAGGA
>JAFWVZ010000158.1 GCA_017523605.1 Bacillota bacterium
CGGCGTGATAGCCGAGCAAGGCACGCACGACGAGCTGCTGGCTAAGAACGGTGTCTATCGCGAGCTCTACGAGACACAGTTCAGAAAAGTAATAGAGATGGAAACGGAGCACTGACCGGTATCGGTGCATCAATAAGACAATAAAACAGCGGCGTGTACGCTGTGCTCAAGGACACGCTCCCGCTTAGTTGGGAGCCCACCAGCGGTACTAAGCTCCGGCTTCGCCTTAAGGCTTGCCGATCGCTAAGGACCGGAGTCCCAAATAGTCCTTTGATCACAGCGTACACGCCGCGTTTTTATGATTAATTACGATGGATCGGTGATCAGTTCTTGGAGTAGTACTTGTCCTTATCCAGCATGTCTTCCTGGTTGGCCACTATCAGCGATCCTACCATGTCGCAGACCGCGTTGTTGGCTGTCCTTAAAAGACCTGCGATTACTTCCACTCCGAGGACCATTGCCACAGCCTCCTCAACAGGAAGACCGAGTGTCCGCAGCAGGGCCGTAAAGCAGATTATGGAAGACCCCACCACCGGCGGAGCGCCCGCGGACAGCATGAATATCGCGAACGTCATGGTAATGTAGACGGGCAGATTGATAGGCATTCCGTACAGCCTGGCGAGCAGCAGTCCGAACACGGACATGTATATCGTAGTTCCGTCCATATTTACCGTAGCACCCAGAGGAATGGACAGCGAATAGACCTTTTTGTCTATGCCCAGGTCGTCGCAGATCTTCATGTTCAGAGGGATGGCGGCGCTGCTGGAGCCGGTCCCGACCACCTGCAGGATGTACGGCAGGTACTTTCTGGTAAACACGAGCGGCTTAAGCTTGCCCAGTATCCACAGCAGCAGATGGTAGAACACTATCATTACCACTATGGTAAGCAGGTATACTCCTACTCCCGCGATTATAGGCTTGCCCATGCTGTTTCCGCCCATGCTGCCTCCGAGTATGGCCTTGGAAACGATGCAGAATATAAGCAGAGGCATGAAGCTTACCAATGCGTTGGTCATCTTAAGGAACACTTCGTTGCCTGCGTTGATCAGGTCCAGAAGAGTCTTGGCCTTGGCGCCCACCGCGGTAACGGCAAGTCCCACGAACACCGCAAGGAAGATTATCTGTATGGTGTCTCCGTCCAGGAAAGCCTTAACAAAGTTCTCCGGAATTATCTTAAGGAAAGACTCCTTAAACGAAAGGTCCACGCCCGCGTCCGCGGCTACCGTACCGCTCAGAGCCATGGTGCCCAGACGGTAAGGCTTGAATATCTCCACCATTATGAATCCGAAGATCGTAGCGCAAAGCGTGGTCATCATGTAGACGCCCATGATCTTTCCGCCTATGCGCCCCAGCTGCGCAGGGTTGCCGAAGCTTGCTATGGCACTTGCGATGGAGAAGAACACCAAGGGCGGAATAAGCATGTTGAGGCAGTTCATGAACAGCGTCTGGCCGGATTCCATTATCTCCGAGGCTATCCACTGACATGTCTGCGCCGGAAGCGCCGCCTTAAGAATGAACGACAGAGCCAGACCTATGATCCCGGCGCCAACAAGCTTGTACAAAAGCATGTAGCGCGACTTGTAGGCCGTTATGGTAACGACGTTGGAGCCCTTCTGGTTCTTTGCGTGAATGTCCTCCGAGAACGACTGCATGAGAGCAAGACGCATGGGATCGGAAGCGTTGGCCTCGAGCGGATCGAAAGCATCGCCCTTTGCGATGAGCTTTATCCTTAATGTGCCGCCCAGATAGCTTATTATGACGGTCACTTCATCGCCCGTGGTATGCTCCAGCATCGTCATGAGCGTCTCCTCTGACATTAGGAGCGCCCTGTTCTCTTCGCTTTTTTTAAGTTTACGCCTGCGGGTGTTGTCGCTTATGAACGACATTATGTCCGCAGGTCTGTCTTTGGAAAAAACTTTCTTCATTC
>JAFWVZ010000159.1 GCA_017523605.1 Bacillota bacterium
ATCGCGTGGTCCATAGCCAGGACGGATCAGACCATACTCCAGTAAAATCGGTTTTAACGTTACATTCGGTTATAGCAGAAGAGGCTCCTTGAGGGCCTCTTTTTTTGCTGCTGCAGACCGGATGCAGATAAACTATGGCGCTCCGATCCGGATGGCGCAGTGTAAAAGGCGAATGGCCCGGCGTGGAAAAAAGCAGAAAAAAGAGTAAAATAGGACTTGCAAAGCCTTTTGCGGCATGCTATTATACTTCCTTATTTTAAAGGAGGTGCATCATGAGAAAGTCTTTTAAGGTAAACGGTATCGATTGCGCAAACTGCGCTGCAAAGCTGGAGCGCGGCATTGCTAAAATAAAGGGTGTTGAGTCCTGCGCCGTAGTGTTTGCAACGTCTAAACTAGTGCTGGAGGCACCGGACGACAAGTTCGACGATGTGCTTAAGGAAGCAGTTGCGGTCACCAAGAAGCTGGAGCCGGACTGGGAGATAGTGCTGTAGCATCGATGCCGACGCGTCCAAAAGAGGCGGCCGCCGGCAGGGAGAAAACAAATTGAATCCTTATCTTAAACTTGCAATAGTAATAGTAATATATCTGGCGCTGGGCTGGAAGGTCCTCCTTACCGCCGGCAGGAACATCATCCACGGAGAGATCTTCGACGAGAACTTCCTTATGACGGTAGCCACCATAGGCGCGCTCTGCGTTGGTGAGTACGAAGAAGCCATTCTTGTAATGCTGCTCTACCGCGTGGGCGAGTTCCTGCAGGACAAGGCGGTGGACAAGTCCAGAAAGTCCATCTCGGACCTTATGGACATACGACCGGACTACGCCAACATAGAGCAGAACGGCGAATGGATAAAGACAGATCCCGCCTCAGTAGCCGTAGGCACAACAATATTCGTTAAGCCCGGCGAGAGGATCCCCCTGGACGGCGTGGTGCTTGAGGGCAACTCGCGTGTGGACACCGCGGCTCTTACCGGAGAGTCCCTGCCTGTGGATGTAAGCGAAGGCTCCGAGGTCCACAGCGGAACCATAAATCTGGACGGCGTGCTGAGGATCCGTACCACTGCGACGTCGGAGGATTCCACGGCTTCCAGGATACTGGACCTTGTGGAGAACGCTGCTGCCAGCAGGGCAAATTCCGAGAAATTCATAACCAAATTCGCAAGATACTACACCCCGATAGTCTGCAGCCTGGCGGTGCTTCTGGCGGTCATCCCGCCGCTGCTGTTCCACGGCGTCTGGGCGGACTGGATACACAGGGCGCTGTCGTTCCTGGTAGTGTCCTGCCCCTGCGCGCTTGTCATCTCCATCCCGCTGGGGTTCTTCGGAGGCATAGGCGGCGCGTCGGCAAAGGGCATACTTATTAGGGGCGGCAACTATCTGGAGGCGCTGTCCAAGGCGGACGCCATAGCATTCGACAAGACAGGCACGCTTACAAAGGGCGTGTTCAAGGTGGTGGCGGTGCACCCGGAGGGCATAAGCGAGGCGGAGCTTCTGGAGCTTGCCACGCTGGCCGAGAGCTTCAGCAACCATCCGATATCAAGGTCCCTGGCGGACGAATACGGAAAGCACGTAGACAAAGCCAGAGTACACGACGCAAAGGAAACGCTTGGCCTTGGCATAACTTCCGTGGTGGACGGCAGGACGGTATCCTGCGGAAGCCGCAAATACATGGAAACTCTGGGTCTGGAGTACGAGGACTGCGAGGTCCCGGGTTCCAACGTGCATGTAGCTGTGGACGGAGTTTACGCGGGCCACATAGTAATATCCGACGAGATAAAGGACGAAGCCGCGCAGGCCCTTAAGGAGCTTAAGGAGTTGGGCGTCGGTCGTCTGGCGCTTCTTACCGGAGACAAGGAAGCAATGGCTAAGTCCGTTGCCGAGGAGCTTACGGACCTTACCGAGTACCACGCGGAGCTGCTGCCTCAGGACAAGGTGGAGATCACCAAGGGACTGATGAAAGAGCTGCCGGCCGGCAGAAAAATGGCCTTCGTGGGCGACGGAATAAACGATGCTCCTGTGCTTACCGTTGCGGACGTAGGCATAGCCATGGGCGGCATGGGATCGGCTGCGGCTGTGGAGGCTGCGGACATAGTGCTTATGAACGACAAGCCTACGGACATTTCTCTGGCAGTACGCATAGCCCGCAAGACCATGGGAATAATAAAGCAGAACATCATCTTCTCCATAGGAGTAAAGATCGTGGTGCTTATACTTGCGGCTTTCGGAATAAGCAGCATGATCCTTGCCAGCTTCGCGGACACCGGCGTGTGTCTGCTGGCCATCCTCAACTCCATGAGGGCGCTTAGAATAAAGTGATGCATTGAACGGTCCCCGCGACATACCGGTCACGCAGGGACTGTTTTCTTCTATGATCGGGCATTGGGATCCGTAGGGAGACAGAGATGAAGAAGAAAAGAAGACCTTTACTGAAGATTCTCGTGTTCATCGTCCTTGCAGCATGCGTCTGTTATGGTTTTTACTATTTCGTTCCCCGCAAGGTCATCACGGCAGACAAGATACATACGATCGTTGTAACGGATTCCGGTACAGGTAATTCGAAAGCTGACTTTTCCGAAGAAGAGATACAGCAGTTGAAAAGCATTCTGTCCGGCCGCAGGATAAAAGGCGAGCCGTATTCGGATTATTTATATAGTAAAGATTCCATAATGATCATGATCGAGTGCGGTCACGATAATAAGGTGATCGATATCATGGAGATACTGATAGACGGGGATGAATGCTGGGTGACGAAAACGGGAGATCCGGGAAAATGGCAGGGATACAGGATCCCCGGGCTCTCGGAGAAGGTGAGAGCCTTGCTATGGGAAAAATGAACGGATCCTGATTCAAAAGAATAGACCGACACGTCAAAGCATTAGGAACCGGATAAATAGAAACGGCAGGTCCTTAGACCTGCCGTTTTCTTTGCAGCATCATTTTGTTTTATAAGCCGGCAGAACAGCGTCTTACCGGCTGTGATCATCTATGCTTGCTACACTCCGCGCAGCTGGGCGCCGGGAACGTATTCTCTGGCCACGGCCAGCATCTCTTCCAGCTCTGCCTTGCTGCAGGATGTGAAGCCGCCCTGCAGTATGTCGCCGGAATCCGTAAAGTTCTGGAGGAAGTACTTTTCCTCGCCTTCCAGCTCCTGCGCCATCTTGCGTACGTCCTCCAATGTGTGCAGTTCTTTTACTATGGTGGTGCGGTACTCGTGCTCCACGCCGCTTTGCTTTATGAACTTCATGGAGAGCAGTGTGTTTTCGTAGAGGATCGCTGCGGTGGTCTCGGGAACGCCTGCAGTTAAGCCGTACTTTTCGCGGCAGTTCTTAAAGTCCATGGCAACGTAGTCCACTATGCCCGCGGACAGCAGCGCCCTTAAACGCTCCGGGTTGGTGCCGTTGGTGTCCAGCTTTACGGCGTAGCCTATGTCCTTTACTTCCTTAAGAAAGTCCATTATTCCTGGCTGCATAAGGGGTTCGCCGCCGGTTACGGCAAGGCCGGTAAGCCTTCCCTTGCGGTCCTTTAAAAAGTCCAGCACGTCCTGCGGGTCTATAAGGCCGTTCTCGGAAAGGGACTTCTTAAGTTCGTCCGGATCTACCAGCGAAGCGTTGTGGCAGACGGGCAGCGAAGGTTGCAGCCCGGTGTGAATATGGTTGCGGCGCAGCGGCCGGGGTAGTCTAAAAGTGTTAGTTTCTGAATGCCTGCTATGTTCATTTATTGTTCTTCTTCCTTTGGAGCATCTTTGTGGATGTTCTTTACTTTTCCTGTTGTATAGATCACCAGCGCAACGGCTATCACGAGCACTATCACCACCAGATAATACATAGTGGAGTAAGCGCCGACTTTTATCTGATCCGAAGCGTATTCCAGCCCTTCGGGGCATTTCTTAAGTATAAGAGAGTCTATCAGGGCGCCCGCTATGGAGGGTCCTATGGACTGTCCCAGATCCTGTCCAAGGTACATGGTGTTGCTTGCAACTCCGCGTCTGTCGGAGGGGACGGAGGTCATGCAGAGCGCCTGCATGTTGGGCAGAGTAAGGCCGTAGCCAAGAGCGCTGAATATGGCCGCCGCTATGAATCCGGGCAGAGTCCTGGAGGCTCCGAACAGCACGAAGGTCCCCATGAAGCATATCAGCGAGGCGACTACTACCTTGCGGTATCCCAGCCTGTCCGCAAGACCGCTGGTGGAGAAACGCAGCACCAGCATGGCTATGGCGTAGACCGTAAAGTACAGGCCTATGTTGTCTATGCTCAGAAGCTCGCCGTAGATGGCCAGAAAGCTTGGAATGCAGGAGTACGCCATTACTATGAACAGCATGGTTATCGCGATGGGGATGGCACGCTTTTCTACTATGGTGTCCAGGCGGATCTGGTATCTGTCGCTGGTCCTGGGGTTGCTGTCCACGAAGAACGCTATCACCAGGCAGATCAGCAGCGATACGAAGCATATCGCGAAGGTGTTCTTGTAGCCTATGGACTTGCTGAGAGAAAGACCTATGCTGGGCCCCAGCGCCTGTCCGAACGCCTGCCCCAGAGAGAACAGACCCACGCCTTTGGCGAACTTGTCCTCCGGCAGGTTGTCGCAGGCCATGTTTAGCGACAGCGGCGCGGCCATGCCTATGCCTATGCCGTGGAAGAACCTGCCGCCGATTATCCAGTTTACGTTAGGCGCAAAGTAGTAGATGACGTAGGCGCTCATAAGCAGCACGCAGGATATCAGGTACAGGTGCTTTTTCTTTACGCACAGGAACAAGGGGCTGGTGAAAGGCTTGGAGAGCAGGGCGGACATTGCGAACGCTCCGCTTACTATGCCCACGATCGTGGAAGTTGCGCCCAGGCTGTACGCGTATTTTGGCACCAGCGTGGTTATGGTCTGCTGGCCCATGTGCATGAACACGTTGGCTATGAAGATCAGTATGAAGCCTTTGTTCCAGACTTTGGTGGGGTTGAGCGTTCTTTCCATGACCTGCTCCTTTCTCTGACAAGTACCTTTTATTATACTATAATCCGCGCGCAGTTTGTAATATCTCTTTGTGATTTTATGAGGTTGCCCCGCGCCCCGGCAGTGCGGCAGACGTCTCAGTTCTCGGAGCCTGCGCTGCTGACTGATCTTCGAAAAAGACGTCTGCCGCACTGTCCGGGGCGCGGGGCAGCATACGATATTATTAAGAGGTAAACAGACAGCCTATATGATATAATTAAATAAAAAGCGGCAGTCTCGTAAGACCGCAAAACAGCAAGACTCTGCGGTCCGCGACGGCGCGTAAGGAGGCGGCTCATGATAAGCGAAAAGATAATAGTCGGAGAAGGCACTGAATACCCGCTGAACGGACTTCTTACTTTGCCGGATGCGGCTGCGCGCAGCGGCTCCGCAGACACGTCGGAAAAATTCCCGGCAGCGGTGTTCGTGCACGGCTCCGGACCCAGCAACATGGACGAGAAGATATATGATAACAAACCTTTTAAAGACCTTGCGGAAGGTCTTGCGGAGCGGGGCATAGCGTCGCTGCGCTACGACAAAAGGACCTTCGTCCACGGCCGGAAGATGGCAAAAGATCCTGCCGGCATAACAGTAAGAGAAGAGACCGTAGAGGACGCGGTCCTTGCAGCGGACCTTCTTCGCAAAGACCCGCGCATAGACCCGGAAAAGGTGTTCATAGTCGGCCACAGCATGGGCGCCATGCTTGCTCCCAGGATAGACGCGGAGGGCGGCAATTTCCGCGGTCTCGTAATGCTGGCGGCAACGCCTTTCCGTCTGGAGGAAGTGGTCGTAAGACAGCTGTCGCAGGCAGGCAGTAAAGGCGGACTTATGGGCGCCATAGTCAAGCTGGAAGACAAGATCTTCAGCAAGAAGTTCGACGGTCTCTACGAAATGTCCGACGAGGAAGCGAAAAAGCGCAAGTTCGCAGGCAGCACCACGCTCTACTATTTCAAGGAGATGGGCGGTAAGACCGCGGTCGATTACCTTAAGGAGACCGGCAAGCCTGCGCTGATGCTGCAAGGCGGAATGGACTCCCAGGTGCTTCCGGAGGAGGACTACAAGCTGCTGAAACAGCAGCTGGCGGACAGACCCGGCACCGAGTTCCGTTTCTACGAGAAACTCAATCACATGTTCATGCCAGGCATATACAACGACATACTCAAGGCTTCCAAGGAATACAAGGTGCCGCAGCATGTGGCCCCGGAGGTGATCGAGGACATCGCTGCGTTCATAAAGAAGAACTGTTAGCGGCGGATCGGTCAGTTTCGGCAGAGGGCATAAGATAAGACTGTTGTTCTTTTAAGTCGGAAAAGTATCGACGACCATTTAGAATTCAACTGGAAATCTGAAGGGTTCGGAACATAGGAGAAATCAAAATGATTCAAACGCCCTTTTTTAAAGAAATATGCAAAACTTATGATTTGAGCATCCATTATACAGAGGAAACCATAGTATTAAGCGATCCTCAAAGTGATGCTTTCATAGAAGTATCTCAAGATGAGTATTTCATGGACTCTAAAAAAGCAAAGACTATTACAGAGTATACTGTTTGTTTTTCCACCCAACACAGGCACTTTAATTCTTTAGAGGAGGCCGAGGAATACGTTCGGTTGATTTTATCAGATGAGGTTTTACCGATTGAGTTTTTCGATGACGATCGAGCAAGATTCGGCGGCGAGATAGGAAAAGACGATCTGAGCAATATTTCTGCCCAGCGTTTGGCTCAATTGTTCGGCCACTCTGTAGAGTATTTATCTCAATTAAGTTTTGAGGTGCACAGCTGGTCGGGAGAGAATGACATAAAACGTACCAAAGTCCTGGAAATAAGCAATATGCTGTAGTTCTTTGCTGAATGAAACGTATGATGAGAGAAGCGTATTTCGCGGGCGGATGCTTCTGGTGCATCACGCCTATATACAAAATGTACGGGGTGGAGCAGGTTATCTGCGGCTACTCCGGAGGAGACGAGAAGGACCCGCGCTACGAGGACGTTAAGGCTCAGCGTACCGGTCACAGGGAGACCATAAAGCTGGTCTACGACCCGGCTGTAGTCCAGTACGGTGAGCTGGTCGACATCTATCTTGCCAACGTGGACCCCTTCGACGCGGAAGGACAGTTCATAGACAAGGGCTTTTCCTATACGCTGGCTGTCTACTATATGTCTGAGGAGGAGCGCCGGACCGCGGAGGAAAAGATAAGGCAACTGGAGGCCGAAGAAGGCCGCAGGACTTACATAGCCTTGGAGCCTTTCAAGTTCTTCTGCGAGGCGGAGGAATACCACCAGGACTGGTACCTTAAGAACCCGGAAGCCTTCGAAAAAGAGATGAAGGAGTCCGGCCGCAGGTGAACCGTCGGGGCCTTGGGCATAAGTGGTCTGCCTCAGTACGGGTGCGGCGGACAGGACCATGCGGATCCACAGTAATTATGGCAGGAAAAATATGAAGCGCCGCAGCTGCGGCGCTTTTCAAAACAGCGGCAACGTGATACAATAATCTACTGCGGTCCGGGGCAGCCGGCCTGCTTTACGGAGCCGCGAGTCAGCAAGAAAACCATAGCATTTGATAATAAAGGAAACCCGATGTTAGAAGTAAAGAACGTAGTATTCGCCCCGGAAGGGGACAGAAAGATACTCAACGACGTAAGCATACAGGTCCCGGACGGAAAGCTGATAGTCCTGACCGGTCCCAACGGCGGCGGCAAGACCACTCTCGCCAAGATGATCGCGGGCATCAACATGCCAACGTCAGGACAGATACTGCTTGACGGCGAGGACATAACCGCGCTGGATCCCACGGAGCGCGCGAAGAAGGGCATAGCCTTCGCGTTCCAACAGCCCGTAAGGTTCAAAGGAATATCCGTGCGCAAGCTTTTATGCCTTGCGGCAGGCAGGGAGCTGACCGACGAAGAGCTGGGCAAGGTCCTTACGGACGTAGGCGTTCAGCCGGAACTGTACGTAGACCGCCAGGTGGATACCAAGCTGTCCGGCGGCGAGATAAAGAGGATAGAGATAGCGTCCGTGCTTCTTAGAAACGCCAAGGTAATGGTCTTCGACGAGCCGGAGGCAGGCATAGACCTGTGGAGCTTCAACAACCTTATCCGCGTGTTCGAGATAATCCGCGACAGGCGCGACTGCTCGCTGATAGTCATCTCCCACCAGGAGAGAATACTCTCCATAGCGGACGAGATAATAATGATACAGGCCGGCAAGGTAGGCCTTTCCGGGGACCGCGGAAGCATATTCCCCAGGCTTCTTTGCAAAAACGACTGCGACGACTGTGTAAGGAAGGAGGGCTGAGATGAGCGACATTGCCGAAAAGACGATAGACAAGAACACAGCGGACCTTCTTAAGATGGTCGCGGATTTCGAGGGAAAGTTCTCAGGAGCCTTCAACATCCGCAGCAACGGCGGATGCCTGGGCAGAAAGTCCTCGGAAAACATTAAGATAGAAAGCAAGACGGACAACCCCGGTCTGGACATATTCATCGCCCCCGGCACCAAGGGAGAGACGGTGTTCATTCCGGCCTGCGTTACAGCTCCGGGCTTCGACGATCTGGTATACAACGATTTCCACGTAGGCGAAGGCGCGGACGTTACGATAGTAGCGGGCTGCGGCATCCATACGGAGACCGGAGAGCCTGCGCGCCACAGCGGAATACACCGCTTCATGCTGGCCAAGGGCAGCCGCGTTGTCTACGAAGAAAAGCACGTGGGCACCGGCGCGGACGACACCAAGAAGATAATAGACCCTGTTACCGAGTGCTTCCTGGAAGAGGATTCCTATCTGGAGATGGATACGTCCCAGCTGGGCGGCGTCACCAAGAGCACCAGAAGCACCAAGGCCAAACTGGGCGACAGGGCGACGCTGGTTATCAAGGAAAGGCTCCTTACCGACAGCGAGGAGACTGCGGAGACCCACTTCTCCGTGGAACTCAACGGCGAGGACAGCGGCGTAAACCTTATGAGCAGATCCGTGGCCAGAGGCAATTCGCACCAGGCTTACCAGTCCGTTATAATTGGCAACAACAAGTGCCACGGCCACTCCGAGTGCGACGCCATAATCTCCGACAACGGCAAGGTGGACGCAACTCCGGAGCTCTACGCCAACTGCGGCGACGCGGAGCTTATCCACGAGGCCGCCATAGGCAAGATAGCCGGCGAGCAGATAATGAAGCTGCGCACTCTCGGCCTTACCCAGGAAGAAGCCGAAGCCGCCATAGTGGACGGCTTCCTGGCATAGCTCAGACGTCGTCCTGCGGTCCTGACAGACCATAGGGTTGTCGGCTGATTACGTCAACATCTTAAAAGATCATGGCTCCGCGTGCCGCCATGCCGCACGTGGGGCTTTTTTAATTGCCCGGGGCGCCGTTTTTAAGTCCCGAAAGGCCGGCTCTGAAATTTAGTTGCAAATTTCAGTTGCCATATATAGTTACCGTCTGAAAAAATAACCACAAGATATAGTGCTTTTCTGTTGACATCGCAGTGCGCATAAATTAAAATAAAAGTACATGTTTTCTGACGTGTTTTTTAATGTCGTTTTACATATATTCAAGGAGCCAGCAATGTATCAAGTAGAAAAAAGAGATGGCAAAGTCGTAGATTTTGACATCAGCAAGATCTCGAACGCGATCAAGATGGCGTTCGACGCGCAGGAAAAGCAGTACACGGATTCAATAATCGATTTCCTTGCGCTTAAGGTCACATCCGAGTTCGAACCCAGGATCAAGGACAACCTGATCGCAGTCGAGGACATCCAGGACTGCGTGGAATCCGTGCTCATCAAGGCCGGTTACGACGACGTGGCCAAGGCATACATCCTCTACAGACGTCAGAGGGAAAAGCTCAGAAACATCAACTCCACCGTGCTTGACTACAAGTCCCTAGTGGACAGCTACGTAAAGGTAACGGACTGGCGTGTCAAGGAGAACTCCACGGTAACTTACTCCGTAGGCGGACTCATCCTTTCCAACTCCGGCGCCATAACCGCCAACTACTGGCTCTCCGAGATCTACGACGACGAGATCGCCAAGGCGCACAAGAACGCGGACATACACATCCACGATCTGTCCATGCTCACCGGTTACTGCGCCGGCTGGAGCCTTCGCCAGCTGATCAAGGAAGGCCTTGGCGGCGTTCCCGGAAAGATCAGTTCCTCCCCGGCCAGCCACCTGTCCACGCTCTGCAACCAGATGGTAAACTTCCTGGGAATAATGCAGAACGAGTGGGCCGGCGCTCAGGCCTTCAGCTCCTTTGATACATACCTGGCACCTTTCGTAAAGGTAGATAACCTTACATATAAAGAAGTAAAGCAGTGCGTTCAGAGCTTCGTGTACGGCGTAAACACTCCGTCGCGCTGGGGCACTCAGGCACCGTTCACCAACATCACACTGGACTGGACAGTTCCTGCGGATCTTAAGGACCAGCCGGCCATCGTAGGCGGCAAGGAAATGGACTTCACCTACGGCGACTGCAAGAAGGAAATGGACATGGTCAACAAGGCCTTCATCGAGCTTATGATCGAGGGCGACTGCAACGGCCGCGGATTCCAGTATCCTATCCCCACATACTCCATAACCAAGGACTTCGACTGGTCCGACACCGAGAACAACAGGCTTCTGTTCGAAATGACCGCCAAGTACGGCACTCCGTACTTCTCCAACTACATCAACTCCGACATGGAGCCGTCCGACGTACGTTCCATGTGCTGCAGGCTCCGTCTGGACCTCCGCGAGCTGCGTAAAAAGAGCGGCGGCTTCTTCGGAAGCGGCGAATCCACCGGATCCATCGGCGTTGTTACCATCAACCTGCCCAGGATCGCTTATCTGTCTAAGACTCCGGAAGAGTTCTACAGACGCCTGGACCACATGATGGACATCTCCGCAAGGTCCCTGGACACTAAGAGAAGGGTAATAAGCCAGCTTCTGGCAGAGGGCCTGTACCCCTACACCAAGAGATATCTTGGAACCTTCGCCAACCACTTCTCCACCATCGGTCTTGTAGGCATGAACGAAGCAGGTCTTAACGCTGCATGGCTTAAGAAGGACATGACCCACAAGGAGACCCAGCAGTTTGCCAAGGATGTTCTCAACCACATGAGAGAGCGCCTCTCCGACTATCAGGAGCAGTACGGCGATCTGTTCAACCTGGAAGCTACTCCGGCAGAGTCTACAGCGTTCCGTCTTGCAAAGCACGATGTTAAGCGCTTCGGCGACATAATCACCGCTGCCGACTGCGGAGGAACTCCGTACTACACCAACAGCAGCCACCTGCCCGTAGGTTACACCGAGGACGTATTTGCTGCTCTGGACGTTCAGGACGAACTGCAGACGCTCTACACAAGCGGCACCGTATTCCATGCGTTCCTCGGCGAAAAGCTGCCCGACTGGAAGGCCGCGGCAACGCTGGTACGCACCATTGCAGAAAACTATAAGCTGCCGTACTACACTCTGTCGCCCACATACTCCGTATGCCGCAACCACGGCTACATTGCCGGCGAAGTAGGCGTCTGCCCGGAGTGCGGCGAGAAGACCGAGATCTACAGCCGCATAACCGGATACTACAGACCGGTCCAGAACTGGAACGACGGAAAGGCTCAGGAGTTCAAGCAGAGGAAGACCTACGACATAGGCACCTCGTTCAGAAGACACAGCAACCTTCACATAGAAGAGCCGCTTAAGGCCGCGGAAGAGGCTCCCAAGGCTGAAGAAGCGCCCAAGGCAGAAGCTCCGGCGGCTACAGTTGCAGCGGCTGCAGCAGCAATAGCAGCAGCGACCGCGGAGAAACCGGCAGCGCCCGAAGTGATCAGCGCAGCCGAGACCGCCGTAGAAGAAGCATTCGAGGCTGTACAGGCCGCCGAGAAGGCATACCGCGAAGAGACCGTAGCTGAGCAGCCTGTGGCTGAAGCACCCGCAGAGAAGCCGGCCGAAGAAGTTCCTGCGGAACAGCCCGCTGCCGAGGCAGAACCGGAAAAAGAGCCCGAGCTGGCAACAGCCAGACTTACAGCCGCCTCGCTTGCGGAGGAGCTTGCCAAGCTTTACGAGCAGCCCGAGGAAGCTCCGAAGGCGGAAAGCCCGGCTCCCGCTGTCGCCGAGG